>NZ_JBFUCB010000301.1:0-7109 GCF_056405435.1 Rhizobacter sp. P1_G5
GGTCATGACAGTCTTTCAGGCGATCAGCGGCAGGCCGCTCAACCGCTGCAGTTCATCGAAGGGCAGGCCGTTGAAAGTCTCCACCACCTTCAGGCCGGCCGCCGTCACGTCGATGACAGCCAGGTCGGTGTAGATGCGGCTCACGCAGGCCACGCCGGTCAGCGGGTAGCTGCACTCGGCGACGATCTTGCTCTCGCCGGACTTGGTCAGGTGCTCCATCATCACGAAGGTCTTCTTCGCGCCGATCGCCAGGTCCATCGCGCCGCCGACCGCGGGGATCGCGTCGGGCGCACCGGTGTGCCAGTTCGCCAGGTCGCCGCGCGCGGACACCTGGAACGCGCCGAGCACGCAGATGTCGAGGTGGCCGCCGCGCATCATCGCGAAGCTGTCGGCATGGTGGAAGAACGCGCCGCCGGCCAGCAGCGTCACCGGCTGCTTGCCGGCATTGATCAGGTCGAAATCCTCGTCGCCCGCGGCCGGCGCCGGGCCCATGCCGAGCAGGCCGTTCTCGCTGTGCAAAAAGATCTCGCGCTCGCGCGGCAGGTGGTTGGCCACCAGCGTCGGCAGGCCGATGCCGAGGTTCACGTAGGCGCCTTCGGGGATGTCGCGGGCGACGCGGGCGGCCATCTGGTCGCGGTTCAGGCCACGGACACTCATGCGGCGCTCCTCGCGAAACCGGCCGGCCCGGTGGCGCTGCGCGGCACCTGGACCACGCGTTGCACGAAGATCCCCGGCGTCACGATGTGCTCCGGGTCGAGCTCGCCGAGCGCCACCACCTCGTGCACCGACGCGATGCTCAGCTTGGCCGCCATCGCCATGATCGGCCCGAAGTTGCGCGCGGTCTTGCGGTAGACCAGGTTGCCCCAGCGGTCGCCGCGCTCGGCCTTGATCAGCGCCACGTCGGCATGGATCGGCGACTCGAGCACATACATGCGGCCGTCGATCTCGCGCGTTTCCTTGCCGCGCGCCAGCTCGGTGCCGTAGCCGGTCGGCGTGAAGAAGCCGCCGATGCCGGCCCCGGCCGCGCGGATGCGCTCGGCCAGGTTGCCCTGCGGCACCAGCTCCAGCTCGATGCGCCCGCTGCGGTACAGCCCGTCGAACACCTGCGAATCGACCTGGCGCGGAAAGCTGCAGATGATCTTGCGCACCCGCCCGGTCGCGAGCAGCGCCGCGAGGYCCGTCTCGCCGTTGCCGGCGTTGTTGTTGACGATGGTCAGGTCGCGCGCGCCATGCGCGATCAGCGCATCGATCAGCTCGCCCGGCTGGCCGGCGCCACCGAAGCCGCCGATCATCACCGTTGCGCCGTCGGGCACACCGGCCAGCGCGTCCTGCACCGAATCGCAGAGCTTGTTGATCATGCTGTTCCTCACGCAGACCCAGTTCGTCAAAAAGTTCTTTTGACGAACTGGGGTTCTGTATGGGAACAGTGTAAGCCGAGTCAGGCTGCTTTCGCGAGCTCGTCCATCGCGTACACGCGGCCGAAGCGGTTGGCCAGGAAGTCGGCCAGCCGCACGTCCTCCTGCCGCACGAAGCCTTGCTGCGGCAGCTGGCCGGTCGCCAGCATGTCGAGGATCGCGCACAGGCTGCTCGCCGTGGTGATCTGGATCGCGCTGCGCAGCTTGCCGGCCAGCACGTGCGCATAGGTCTTGCGCGCATAGGTGTTCTGCACGAGGCGCCCGTCCTTCATGCCGGAGACGGTGACGAACACGATCACCACGTCCTGCATCGTCGTCGGCACGGCCTGTTCGAGGATGTCCTTCAGCACGTCGCGCCGGTCCTTCAGCCGCAGGTCGTGCAGCAGCGCCTTCATGATCGCGGCGTGGCCGGGGTAGCGGATCGTGCGGTAGTTCAGCGTGCGCACCTTGCCGGCCAGCGTCTCGCACAGCGTGCCGAGCCCGCCCGAGGTGTTGAAGGCCTCGTACAGCACGCCATCGAGCGAGAACTCCTCGCGCTCCTCGAGCGCCGGCACCTCGCGCACGACGCCGTCGACGATCGCCTCGCAGGGTTCGCAGTACTCGTTGATGACGCCTTCGGTGCTCCAGGTCAGGTTGTAGTTCAGCGCGTTGCTCGGGTAGGCCGGCAAGGCGCCGACGCGCATGCGCACGCTGTCGAGCGTGTCGAAGCCGCTCGCCAGGTCGGCAGCGACGATCGAGATGAAGCCGGGGGCCAGCCCGCACTGCGGGATGAAGGCGGTGCTGGCGCCCACCGCCAGTTCGCGGATGCGCCGGGTGCTGGCCACGTCTTCCGTGAGGTCCAGGTAGTGCACGCCGGTGTCGCGTGCGGCCTGCGCGACCTTGGCCGTCAGGTGGTAGGGCGCCGCACTCAGCACCGCGAAGCGGCCGCGCAGCGCGGAGCGCAGCTGCTGGGCATCGTTCACGTCCAGCACCAGGGTCGACAGCCCCGGGGTGCCGGCCATCTCGGTCGCGATCTCGGCCAGCTGGGGCGCCGAGCGGTCGGCCACCGTCACGGTGTAGCGCTCGCCACCGGTCGCAGAGGCCAGCAGGGCCCCCACCACGGAGCCGATCTTGCCGCCGCCGATCACCAGGATGTCTTTCATTGCCGCCTCGCATGCTGTAGGGAATGACGGCGATTGTCGGGAGTGCGAGGTCAAAAGGCAGCTTGAAATTCAACGAAACGACGGGCACATTCCGGCATATTGCCGACTCGCTCCGACGAAATGCACAAGACCATCCTCGACAAGACCGACCACGCGCTGCTCGCGCTGCTGCGCGAGAACGCGCGCGCCTCCACCGCCGAGCTGGCGCGGCGCCTCGCCTTGTCGCGCACCACGGTGCAGAGCCGGCTGGAGCGGCTGGAGCGCCAGCGCGTCGTCGCCGGCTACACGATCGTGGTGCCCGATGAACTCGAGGCCGCGCTGGTCCGCGCCCACGTGCTGATCACGGTGGCGCCGCGCCAGAGCGCCGCGATCGAGGCGGCGCTGCGCAAGATCGCCGAGGTGCGCGTGCTGCACTCGGTCAGCGGCCCGTTCGACCTGATCGCGATCGTCGCGGCGCAGTCGATCGGCGAGCTCGATGCGCTGATCGACCGCATCGGCGCGCTCGAAGGCGTCGAGCGCACCACGTCGGCGATCGTGTTGTCGACGCGAATAGAGCGGTAAAAGTCACGGACGACAGTCCGCAGCCCCCAATTCCTGTCAGAGTTAGCAGGTGTGAGGAAGGGTGTCCCTCGGGATAATGAACTTCAAGTCGAGGCACTCGCGGCCGAAAAGCTCGCAAGCGCGTTCCTCGGCGCAAAACCTGGTCTCCGGCCGCCCCGCCATTCGCATGAAAGAAGCCATCTCCCCATTGGTCATCGATGTCCAGGAACTGCGCGTCGGGATGTTCGTTCATCTCGACGTGGGTTGGATGGCGCACCCGTTCCCGCTCAGCAGCTTCAAGCTGACGACGCCGGACCAGATCGCGACGATCCGCAGCCTCGGGCTGCCGCGCGTGCGCTGGAGCCCGGACAAGAGCGACCCGCCGCCGGCCGCCACGCCACTGGGCGAGACACCGGCCGCGCAGGCACCCGCTGCGGCGCCTGCTGCCCCCGCTGTCCCCACCGAGTCCCCCGAAGTCGCCGAACGCCGCCGCCTGCGCGAGGCGCTGGCGRCCGAGCGCGCATCGCTGGCCGTCTGCGAGCGCCAGTTCGCCGAGGCCACCAAGGCCTGCCGCATGACGCTCGAGCTGGTGCTGACCAAGCCGCAGCAGGCCCGCGAGAACACCGAGGCGCTGAGCCGCGCCTTCGTCGACAAGATGCTGGCGGCGCAAGACCTGTGCATCCGCCTGTTGAGCGACGGCATCGGCGACAAGGCCTCGATGCATTCGGTCAACGTGGCCGTGATCTCGCTGCTGATGGGCAAGACCTTCGGGCTGTCGCAGGCCGAGATGATGGACCTGGGCGTCGGCGCGATGCTGCACGACATCGGCAAGATCGAACTGCCCGACCGCGTGCGCCACCGCGAAGAGCATTTCACGACCGCCGAGACGCAGTTCTACCAGGAGCACGTGACGCACGGCGTCGCGCTGGCCAAGAAGATGGACCTGCAGCCGGGCGCCACGCTCGTCATCGCGCAGCACCACGAGCATGCCGACGGCAGMGGCTTTCCGCTCAAGCTCAACAGCGACCGCATGACGACCGCGGCGCGCATCGTCTCGCTGGTGAACCGCTACGACAACCTGTGCAACCCGCACGTGCCGTCGCGCGCACTGACGCCGCACGAGGCGCTGTCCACGCTGTTCGCGCAGAGCAAGGCCAAGTTCGACACCGCGATCCTCGGCGCCTTCATCCGCATGATGGGCGTCTACCCGCCCGGCTCGACGGTGCAGCTCACCGACGACCGCTACGCGATGGTGGTGTCGGTCAACTCGACCCGGCCGCTGAAGCCGCGCGTGCTGGTGCACGACCCGAAGGTGCCGCGCGACGAAGCGCTGATGCTCGACCTGGAGCAGATGCCGCGGCTGGGCATCCGCCGCAGCCTGAAGCCGCAGCAGCTGCCGACGGCGTCGCTGATCTACCTGTCGCCGCGCGCCCGCGTGGCCTATTTCTTCGAGCCGGAGCAGGTGCCCGAGACCGCGGACGCCGCGGCCGTTGCATGACGGTCGGCGAGCCGGCGCGGGGCCTCGACGCTTCGATCGACGGCTTGCCTGACGGACTGCTCGACGGCTTGCTCGAGGCGGTGTGGCTGGTCGACGCCGGCAGCCTGCGGATCCGCTCGGTCAATGCCGCGGCCGCCGAGCTGTTCGGCGTCGAGGCCGCGTCGCTGCGCGGCCGCGGTGCCACCGACCTGTGCGCGACGCCTGAAGACCTGGTGTTCTGGAGCGAGGCGGCGACCGGCGTCGTCGACGACATCGTCTCCGACACGCTGGTGCGCCACGCGAGCGGCCGCCTGCTGCCGGTGACGCGCCGCGTGAGCCGCATCGGCGCCGGCCTGTTCCTCGTGACCTGCCGCGACCGCAGCGCGCAGCGCGCCGCCGAAGAAGAGCTCGAGACCCGCCTGGCCGAGTTGCGCGCGACGCTCGAATCCACCGCCGACGGCATCCTGGTGACCGACCTGTCGGGCCACATCCGCAGCTTCAACCACCGTTTCGCCGGCCTGTGGGCCCTGCCCGAGGAGGTGCTGGCCCGGCGCGACGACGAGGCGGTGCGCGACTGGATGCGCGCAAGCGTCGTCGACGGGGCCGACTACGAGCGCCGGCTCGCCGCGATCCACGAGGCGACGATGCTGCAGACCAGCGACGTCTTCACGCTGCATTCGGGCCGCGTGCTGGAGCGGCTGACGCTGCCGCAGTGCACGCGCGGCCACCCGATCGGCCGCGTGTTCTCGTTCCGCGACATCACCGAGAAGCTCGCCGCCAGTGCGCGCATCGAGGAGCTGTCGCACACCGACGCGCTGACCGGCCTGCCGAACCGGCGCCTGCTGGCCGACCGCATCGAGTTCGCGCTCGCGATGGCGCAGCGCGGCGGCAACCCGTTCGCGCTGATGGTGCTGAACCTCGACCGCTTCAAGCAGATCAACGACACGCTCGGCCTCGGGGTCGGCGACCGCGTGCTGCTGGAGGTCACCGACCGCATCAAGGATTGCCTGCGCAACGTCGACACCGTCGCGCGCCTCGCCGGCGACGAGTTCGTGCTGCTGGTGCACCAGGCCGACGCCAGCGCGGCCGAAGCCACCGCGCGGCGCGTGATCGACGCGATGGCCCGCCCGTTCACGCTCGACGCCGTCAGCTTCACCGTCACCTGCAGCATCGGCATCGCCATGAGCCCGGCCGACGGCGACAGCGCCGACGACCTGCTGCGCCGCGCCGATGCGGCGATGCACCACGTGAAGGAAGCCGGGCGCGCGAGCTTCCGCTTCCACCAGCCGCGCGGCGACGCCGGCCAGCGCCCGGACCATTCGCCGTTGCAGATCGCGCCGATGCAGATCGACCACGCGATGCGCCAGGCGCTGGTGAGCGGCCAGTTCCGGCTGCACTACCAGCCGCAGATCGACCTGAAGAGCGGCCAGGTGATCGGCGCCGAGGCGCTGATCCGCTGGCGCGATCCGGTGCTCGGCGAGGTCTCGCCGGGCGAGTTCATCCCGGTGGCCGAGGAGAGCGGCTTCATCATCCCGATCGGCGACTGGGTGCTGTCGCAGGCGGTGCGGCAGGCCGCCGCGTGGCGCGCCAACGGGCTGGAGATGCCGGTGTCGGTCAACGTCTCGGCGCTGCAGTTCCGGCAGCCCGACTTCATCGACCGCGTGGCCGGCGCGCTGAAGGGCGCGAACCTGCCGGCCCGGCTGCTCGAGCTGGAGCTCACCGAATCGATCCTGATCCACGACGCGGCCGGCGCGCTGCAGCGCCTGCAGGCGCTGCGCCAGCTGGGCGTGCAGATGGCGATCGACGACTTCGGCACCGGCTACTCGAGCCTGGGCTACCTGAAGCGCTTCCCGATCGCGCGGCTGAAGATCGACCGCAGCTTCATCAAGAACCTGCCCGACGACACCAGCGATGTCGCGATCGTCAACGCCATCATCCAGCTCGGCCGCGCGCTGAACCTGCGCGTGATCGCCGAAGGGGTCGAGACCGAGCCGCAGCGGCAGTTCCTGCTCGACGCCGGCTGCGACGAATTCCAGGGCTTCCTGTTCGCGCCGGCCCTCGACCACGGCAGCTTCGAAGGCCGCGTGAACCGCGCGGCGCCGCCCAGGTCGGTGCGGCTGGTGCACCCGGCCGGCGGCTGACAGCCCCCTCGACACGGTCGGACATCGTCCGACATCCCTCCCCGAGCCCCGGCAAAAGCCGTACGCCACGCCCCGGTTTGCGTTTTTGCCTTATTTTCACGGGATCGTTGGAGGTTCCCGATGAATCCACTGGAGCGAACGCTGGAGCAGCGTGTCGAGGCACTGGGCGTCCCGATGGCAGTGGTGCTGCCCGGTGGACAACGGCTCGGCCACCCGCAGCCGACCGTGACGATCCGGCTCAATGAACTGTCGCCGCTGGTGCACATCGCCGGCGGCCAAGTCGGCCGGGTCGCGCAGGACTATGTCGAGGGCCGCCTCGACTTCGACGGCACCGTGCGCGACCTGATGTCCATTGCCGCGCAGCTGATCGACGACGACCCGACCCAGTCGGAGC
>NZ_JBFUCB010000302.1:0-7098 GCF_056405435.1 Rhizobacter sp. P1_G5
GCGCCGACGTCGGGGCTCGGTGCCGCGGCGGAATCCGCATCCTTGCCGCCGCACCCGCTGAGCACGGCAGCTGCGAGGAAAAGGGAACCCAGCGCGACCAGCGCTGCGCGCGGCCGGCCCGGTTCCTCGGGACTCTGATGCTTCATGTTCTCGCTCCTTGGATCGTCTTGTGGCTTGGGGCTTCGGCGCCGGGAAATTCAGCAATCCTCAGCGCCGGGTGCATGCGAGAAGTGATGCGCAGGTTTGATGCCAGCATCGGGGCTGGTGCACGGCAGCGGGACCGGTTCCACCGTGCATGCGCTGCGGAGCCCGCGAGCGTGCGGTCCTGCCGCCGGGAGCGTGCCTTTCAGGGCAGAGACAGCCAGATACAAGTCTGACCGTTTGGGGTCGTCCGGCAGCAGTTCTGGGCGGCCGGTCCGAGGGGTGTCATCGGACCGCGAGGGTGGTGCCGAAGCGGAAGGCGCCCAGCGACGCGTCCCATCCTTGTCGGCTGGCCGCATTGTCTGCATTGGCCGGCCGCACGGCGAAGCGCGCATCGCTGCCGAGCTGCCCCGCGCCATCGGGCAATGCGATGTAGACGTCGTGCTCGCCGGCCTGCGTGCCCGCAGGAACGGTCACCGACACATCGTGCGTGAAGGTGTCGCCCGCGGTCCAGGTGCGGGGATCGACGGAGGTCGACAGCTTCACCACCGTGCCGCTGGTTCGATGCTTCAGCAGCAGCAGCACCGGGCGCGCCTTGAACGGCCGCGCCCAACCGGCATTGCGCACCGTGAATCGCACGGACAACGCGGCACCGGCCGGGGCGGTCGCGGCATGTTCGGCCGAGACGAACTCCAGCCGGTAGCCCATCAGGCGCTTGACCTCGTCGTAGCACCCGTCCTGTTTCCAGCGGGTGTGGAAGGCTTCGGTGTAGTAGTCGTTGTTCAGGTAGGTCAGCGAGAACTGCCTGCCTTCCGCCAGGATGTCCGCGCAGCTGGTCCGCGGCTGCGCACCGGCGTCGTCCGCCGGGTTGCAGGTTTCACCGCCGAAGGGCGTGACCTTCGCGAGCGCCATGGTGTAGTTGCGTTGCTGCTGCCTCGTGGTGGCGTTGTCGCTGTAGGTGCCGACGTCGGTGGCGCTGGCCAGGAAGCAGTCGTTGTGCACGCCCGAGCGCGAGGCGGCCGACCCGTTGAACGCGGTCGACTCCGCCGGTGGCGTGGCGAACCACTCCATCACGTAGGGCGGGTAGCGGAACTGGACGAACTGCTCCTGGGGCAGGGCGCCGAGCAAGGCATCGCGGATGCTCGTGCGGTTGCCGGCGCTGGTCAGGCCGTTCGACGAGGTGTGCCACTCGCCCCAGGCCCCGATGAAGCCCGCTTGCAGGTAGGCGATGACGTCGGTGTTCTCCTGCAGCACCGGCTTGAGCTGGGCGATGTGGGCAAGCACCTGGGTGAGCGATGCATCGGTTGCGTTGCGGTACTCGGTTTCGCCGTCCGGGTAGTTGTAGACGAAGCGGGGGATGATCTTCACGCCCGATTGCCGCGCGTTGGCGAAGCCGGTGCGCAAGCCGTCGAGCAGGGCGGCGGGCAGGGCGGTGCTCTTGTAGGCGTCGAGCCGGACCATCGCGTAGAGAACGCGGAAGCCGTTCGTGTACGCATCGGCGCCGTCGTCCTTGCTGAACTGGTTCAGGTCCGACCAGGCCCAGCGGTAGAAGCCGCGCTCGGGATTGGGAATCTCGGCGTTGCTCGCGGTGAACTGCGCGGACGCCATCGGAGCCGGAGAAGGTGCTGGTGCTGGTGCTGGTGCTGGTGCTGGTGCTGGTGCTGGTGCTGGTGCTGGTGCTGGTGCTGGTGCGGGGCCACCTTTCTGCGGGGCGCTCGAGCTGCCATCGCCGTCCGAACTGCCACCGCAGCCCGCCACGAGTGCCGTGCTCGCGCAAAGCGCCATCAAGGCCCTCAGCTTCCGGAATTGCGCCTTGTTTCTGTTCATGGAGTTCACGGCGTTTGCCGATGGCTTGCAGGAGCCCGGATTGTCTTGAAACTCATCCTGCGCCCTGCCATCGATGAGGCTTGGTTGCATGTCTTACTTCAGATCGCCGGGCCCGCAGCCCGCGCGATGGCGTCTGTCGGCGACTGCCCGGCATGCGCCCGATGACTGAAGGAATGCCCGATGGAAGTCCTGGCACTCGAGCGCACGCTCACCGAACTTGACCATGTTCGACTCCTGAACCTCCTGCGCCGCGACCGGCGCAGCGATGGCTCGTCCACACCCCAGCCGGCGATCGCGCAGGTCCTCGATGCCTGCGCCATCGTGCCGTCCCGCCAGGCCCCGCCGGACTTGGTGACGATGTACTCGCAGGTGCTGCTGAGGGATCTCGAGACCGGCCAGCTCAGCAAGCTCGCGCCGTGCTATCCGGCGGACGCGCAGCCCGCGGCCGGGTTCGTCTCGGTGCTGTCGCCCGTTGGCGCCAGCCTGCTCGGCCTGAGCGTGGGCGCCGTGGCGCGCTGGTCCACACCCGCGGGCGAAGCGCGGGCCGCCGAGCTCATGCACATCCTCTTCCAGCCCGAGGCGAGCGGCGACTACGCGATGTCGCCGCAGGGAGAACGCAATGAAATCATTCAATTCCATGGTGGTGGCCACCGACTTCTCGATCGATGGAAACAACGCGGTGCGCCGCGCGGCGCTGCTGGCACACGAGCACGGTGCCAGGCTGAAGCTCGTGCACGTGCTCGATCCGGCCGGCTGCAAGCCGCTGCGGGACTGGTCCTCGCCGCGCATCGACATCGATCTCAAGGCCGCGCAGGCACGCGAGTCGCTGCGCCGTTTCGCGATCGAGATCGCGGCGTTGGCGATGATCACGGCCGTCGTGCCGGGCACCGTCTGGGCCGAGCTCGCACCCGACCGCAGTGCGTTGCTCATCCATGTCTTCGATCTCGACGACGAGGCCGCCTTCATCCGGCACTTCAAGACCGACTACGAACAGCCCCTGAAGGAGATCTTCGAATGAGCGATCTGTTGTCGTTGGCGATCACCGTCACGCTGATCCTGTACGCCGTCGCCATGGGCATCGGCACGGCACGCCTGTTCCGCGGCCCCAGTGCGCAGGACCGCGTGCTGGCGATGGATTTCATCTACGTGGTCGGCATGCTGGCGATGCTGGTGCTGGCGATCCGATACGACAGCGAGATGGTCCTGGAAGGCGCCCTGCTGATGGTGCTGTTCGGCTTCGTCGGGTCGTTGGCGATGGCCAAGTTCCTGCTGCGCGGCGAGGTGATCTGAGCATGGCCGCCGTGGCCGAGATCGTGGTGGCGGCGCTGCTGGTGACCAGTGGCGCGGTGGTGCTGGTGGCCGCGCTCGGCCTATGGCGCTTGGGGGACTTCTTCCTGCGCATGCATGCGCCCGCCCTCGCGTCCACGCTCGCGGCCTGGACCGTCACCCTGGCCTCCATCGCGCACTTCAGCTCACAGGGCGCCGGCCTCAACCTGCACGCGTGGTTGATCATCATCGTGATGTCGATCACGGCCCCGGTGACGACCATCGTGCTGGCGCGTGCCGCGCTCTTCCGCCGCCGGCAGGCGGGGGAGCCCGTGTCGGGTCCCTTGAAGCGGCGCGGTTGACATCCGCTGGGTGTGGGCCTTGTCATCGGACCTGACGAGCACCGCCCTCCACGACGAAGGGGACGGCTGCATCGACCGCGAGCCCGGGCGGTGAATGGAGGGGCGCCTCGAACCGGCTGCCCAGCCGGTTCCCCGCGGGGTCCTCCAAGCTGCCATGAGCGACCAGCTTGTACGTGCCGGCTCGCCACGGCGAGTCGGGAGTGAACGTCCAGGTGCTTTCGCCAGGGGCCAGCTCGACGCGCCCGGCCACCCGGCGGTCGCGTTCATCCGCGATCGCCAGGTAGCCCGCAGCGCGGCCATCGATCGGGCCATCCAGCGTCACGACGACCGGCTGCCTCGAACCGGCGCGCACCACCGAGACCTGCCAGGCCGAAACCGCAGGGCCGGTCGTCTTCGCCGGCCCCACGTGCCACTGCTTGATGGGACGTCCGTCGAGCGCCAGCGTCACGTCTTCCCCGGCCGACAGGATCGGCCCGCGTTCGTCGTGCGCGGTCAACCCGCTCTTGACGCGTCCGGGATGCATCAGCACCGTCAGCAGCGTGCCGTCCGGTGACCAGAGCTCCTGCTCGAGAAACGGCTCCTGGACCGGCGTTCCATCGGCGCGCAACAAGGCGAGCCGGCGAAGCACCGGGCCTTCGACCTGTGCCTCGAATCGGATCGAAAGCCGCAGCAGGTTGGCGGGGACCTCGGGGCCCGAAGGCTGGACGAGGGCCACCCGGGCGGGCGGCTGCCGGGCGTGAGAGCACCCCAGCGCCACCGCGAGAGCGGTGGCGCCCAGCCACTGATGGCAACGCATGGCTCACTCCGAAGGCTGGATGTGGTCTTCGAAGCCCTCGTCCTTCATGATCATGTCCAGCCGGGGCTTGACGTACTTCAGCTGGAATGCATCGGCCTTGAAGCTGTATTCCTGGAAGGCGTACTCCGACACGTGATCGCTCAGCCGGAAGCTCAGCTCCTTGCCGATGGTGACGAGCTGCAGGGTGTCCTTCTCGAGCTGGCGGCGCACGACGATGAACGACTTCTCGTCCAGGTTGTCCACCCGCAGCACACCGGCCAGGGGCGCGGTCGATACCTCCAGGCCGGCGATCTGGCCGAACGGCACGATCTTGTCCATGCCCGGGCGGCCGCTCGCGGCCTCGACCTCGGACAGCGGGATGATGTTGGCCGCGCGTCCGAAGTTGACCAGCAACAGGAAGTCCTCGGTCTTGCCCTGCTCGGTCTTCGAGTAGGAGACCAGGCCTGCGGGCGTGTTCCCATAGCCGAGCTCGGCGATCGTCTTGCCACGTATGTGCGCGCCATCCTTCAGGTCATCGAGCGGGATGGTGACGATGGGCGTGCACGTGTAGGCCGCGACGAGGTAGGACTTCCCTCCCCAGTTCGCGAAGCTCAATGCCCGGATCGGGGCACGCGTCTCGATCAGGTTGTGGCCTGTGTGATAGATCTCGATGGAGGTCGTCGAGTGCCGGGCGTCGAACGGATACCTGACCCGCCGCAGCGTCGAGGCGAAGTCCTGGTTGGACAGGCCAGCGATGAAGATCTCGCCATCGCGCCACTTCATGTCGGTGACCGTGAAGCTTCGCTCGGGCGCGTCGTTCCAGAACTTCTGGTTCGACGTGGGCGCGTCATGAAGCGGGATCGACGTCGACTTCGCCGCCTTGAGGTCGATGCGGCGAGCATGGTGGTCGTTCGTCACCGCGAAGAGCGCGGGCGTCTTCGCGGCGCCGTAGCTGATCGCCACATAGACCTCCGCCGTTCCCGGGCGGGCGACCATGTCTTCGACCGTGAGCCTGGCGCCGCCGACCTGCCTTGAAAGCAGCGCATCGAGATCGAAGATGTTGAAGGTCGTGCCGGCCGACCTTTGCGGCGCCTGCGACAGCGTGATCGCGTGGACGCGCCCGGCTTTCCAGTCGGCGACGAACAGGACATTGCCGGGTCCGGCAGCCAGGCGGGATATCGACTTGATTTCTGCTGCCGAAGCATTCATGGCGAGACTGAGACCACAGGCAGTGGCAAGGTAAAAGGAAAGGGAAGGGGCGATGACGGAGAGACGCATGGGGAATCCTTCGTTCAACGCACGGGCGTCAAGACCGGAGCACCCTTGTTCTTCACAAGGAACACCACGAACTTCGCCGGCCGGGTCGTGCTGGCATTGCGGCCAACGACATGCACGTCGTCGGGCCCCTCGTAGAAGCTTTCACCTGCCTGCAGCGCCACGGGCTGGCCACCCTTGAGCTGCATCACGATCGAGCCCTCCAGGACGTAGACGAATGCGTGCGCGTCGTGGCGATGAACTTCGTCCGTGCTGCCGGGCGGGTAGACGACTTCCAGCATCAGGCCTTCCTTGCCCGGCAGGTCGGGGAGATCCTTGAGCGCCACCTCCTTGACCTGTGCATGCGGCGCCGCGTGCGAGTGGGGCGCGGCCAGCACGCCCAGCAGCAGCGCGCTGGCCACGGCAAGGGACTTTGCGTAGAGGGGAGGCTGCCTGTGAAGGGTGTGCTGAGTCATGGAGGCTCCTGAAGGTGTGATGGGATGGAATCGCAGCCATCGTAGGAATTGGAGTGCCGGCGCGCTAGACGCGTCGGGGGGATCGGTCTGTTGCCCGTGGGGCACCAATCGCCTGCTCAGGTCGGCGCGGCGCTGGCAGCCAGCCAGTCCTCGAAGCGGATCGCACCGAGGCGAGCGTTGTCCCCGGCTGTGAGCGACCGATCGGAGAGGAGAGCGCCGAAGTAGCGCGCGTGAACGTCCGCCACGACCTTGCGCGAATCACGCGTCGCGCGCAGGAAACGCCTGCCCAATTCGTCGAGCGGAATGGCCTCCGGGCCGCCGACTTCGACCGTGCCGTTGAGCGGCGGTGCCACTGCGAGCTCGGCGAGCGCCGCCGCCACGTCGGTCGACGCGATCGGCTGGATCAGCGCCGGCGACAGGCGGATCTCGTCGCCGACCACGCCCGCCTGGGTGATCCCGCCGACAAACTCGAAGAACTGCGTCGCACGCAGGATGGTGTAGGGGAGGGTGGACGCCTTGATGAGCCTTTCCTGCGCGACCTTCGCTCGGAAGAATCCGCAGTCGGGAAGCCGTTCACTGCCGACGATCGACAGGGCGACATGGTGGCGCACGCCGGCGGCAGCTTCTGCTGCCAGCAGGTTGCGGGTCGACGTCTCGAAGAAATCGAGGACGGCCTGGTCTTCCCAGTTCGGCGCATTCGCCACGTCGACGACCACATCGGCACCGTCGACCGCCTGGGCCAGGCCCTCGCGGGTGATGGCGTTCACGCCCGTGGCGGGCGAGGCTGCGAGCACGTCATGGCCGCGCGCCCTGAGGTTCTTCACCAGTTTCGTTCCGATGAGGCCGGTGCCTCCGATCACGACAAACTTCATGGCTTCTCTCCGATTCTTTCGACCGCAACCGTTGCCGTCGATGTGCATGGAGATTGCCTGCGCGCTCCGCGGAAGTCCTTGCCATTGCCTTGGATTTCCCTTCAGGAACGCCTGCTTGTTCGTCC
>NZ_JBFUCB010000303.1:0-7082 GCF_056405435.1 Rhizobacter sp. P1_G5
GTACTTGACCGTGAAAGAGATTGCCCGTGACGAAGTCAGCCTCGTGAGAAGAAGTTCAGCCCTTGACCTGCGCGGAACCGCCAGGCCGCTTGAAAGAAGGGTTGGATGTCATGCGGACATTCTTCGCCCCAAAAAATACAGGAAGCATGTAGAAGATCGCTTCGTTCTTCCCCGGGCAGGTCGTCGAGCGCAAGCTCGCGCTGCCGGTGTTCTTGACCGACTTTCGCTTGTTCGGCGAGCCGGTGCGGCCAGGAAGCGCACCGCTGATGCGGCCCATCTGGTCCGCTGCTTCGCTGGAGCTTGAATCGCGCAGCATCGTGTCGTTCGACTTCGCCGCGTTGAACTATGCCGATCCGGCGCGCACGCGCTATCGGTACCGGCTCGAAGGGTTGGAGACGAGATGGAACGAGGCGGACAGCGCCCGGCGCAGTGCGACGTACACGATGCTGCCGACGGGCGACTACACGTTTCTGGTCCAGGCGCGCGGCGCCCGCGGAGACTGGAACGAAAGCGAGCTCGCGCTCAAGATCCGCGTTCCGCCGCCGTGGTATGCGACGTGGTCTTTCCGGATCCTTGTCGCCGCATTGCTGCTCACGACGCTCTGGCTCGCGTACCGCTTGCGCGTCCGCCAGTTGCACCGCCGATTCGCAATCGCACTCTATGCGCGGCTCGGCGAGCGTGCACGCATCGCGCGCGAGCTGCACGACACGCTGCTGCAGACMTATCAGGCGTCGCTGCTCTGGTTCCGTACGGCCCTCAACGCCCTGCCGGAGCGGCCGCTCGAAGCGAAACAGCGGCTCGAGCTCGCTCTCGATCGTGCAGAGTCGGCGATCGTCGAAGGGCGCCAAGCCGTGCAGGGCCTGCGCACCTCGACCGTCGAGGTCAATGACCTCGCCGAGGCGATCGCTGCGATCGGCGCCGACTTGACCAATGCCCATCCGGCGGCCAACGCGCCTGTCGCCAATGTCGCGGTCGACGGAGCGACGCGCAACTTGAACCCGCTCGTGCGCGAGGAGGCGTGGCGCATCGCCGGCGAGGCGCTGCGCAACAGCTTCCGACACGCCGACGCACGGCACATCACCGTCACGCTGCACTACGGCGTGCGGCAGTTCCGGCTGACGATCGTCGACGACGGCAAAGGCATCGACGCGGTGACGATCGCGGGCCAGCAGCCCGCCAGCCACTTCGGGTTGCCGGGCATGCGCGAGCGCGCCGGCATCATCGGTGGGCAGCTGGACGTCCGCAGCGCGATCGGGCGCGGCACCGAGGTGGAGCTCCGGGTGCCCGGACGCACCGCCTACGATGCGGCCGCGCACACTTGGCACTGGTGGGATGCAATCCGGCGCGAGCGCCCACCCGCGGAGAATGCCGACCGGTAGGGCATCAGCACCTGAGGCACGGATCAGTTCGTGCCGAGCGCGGGTTGCTGCTGAACGCGAAGCAGAGATCGAAGATGATCGCGTGGGCGAGCTGCCTCCTGTCAGCCGGGCACGGCCGGCTGCTTGAATGCATTTGGCCACAGCGGCCCGCTTGCCGCTTCGACGGCCCGGGAAATCTCCCCGCCCACCACCAACTCCCTGAGCGCTTCGATGTCCTCGCAGACCCAGCGGTCGCTGCCCAGCGACGCGGGTACGTGAGCCCGCACGGCTTGCCAGGCTGCTCTGCTTCCGGCACCAACGGGAAAGGCCGCCAGATCCCTCTCGGCCAGGTCCAACGCCTGTGTTGCCAGCAGCATTTCCACCGCAACCACCGTCTGCGCGTTCTGAACGACAGTGCGTGAGCGCCGGGCCGCAAAGCATGAATTGCTGATGTGATCTTCGGTGTTGCCCTTGGCCGGCAAGCTGGTCACGCTGGCGGGGCTGCAAAGCCCCATGTTCTCCAGAACCAGTGCGGTGCCCATGCTTTGGACACCAGCCAGGCCGGTGTTCACGCCGGCGCGCTCGGCGATGAGGCCGCCGGGCAAATCGAAGCTGCATGCGGGATCCACAAGCCGGGCACTGCGCCGATCGCAGATGGCGGCCAAGTCCGTGACAACCAGTGCCAGCAGGTCCATGGCCTGCGCGATGTACTGGCCATGAAAGTGGCCGCCCGACACGACCGCATAGCCGTCGCCTTCTCGAAAGATCAGTGGGTTGTCGGTTGCACTGTTCATCTCCGTCGCAAGGATCGTGTCGATGTAGTCGAGCGCATCGAGCACCGGACCATGAACCTGCGGCGCGCACCGCAAAGAGTAGGCGTCCTGGATGCGCGGCGCAATGGGCGGCGCATGGGGCGTTCCTGCCAACGTGGCGTCAAGCCCGGCTGCGCTGCGCAGGCGCACCTGCCGGGCGGGCTCGGTGCATCGCTGCGTGCCGTGCAACACGCCGCGCAGCGATGCGGCCACCGCGCGTTGCCCTGGATGCAAACGCGCCAGCATCACCCTGTCATCGAAACATGACAACTCTGCGCGCAACGCCTCCAGCGACAGGGCGAGCGAAATCGTTGCCTCGCCAAGCAGACAGCGGGCATCGTAGGCAGCCAAGGCCGCATAGGCGAGCGACGCCGTCGTGCCGTTGATGAGTGCCGTCGCGTCCTTGGCCTGGACATCGATCGTCGAGGGCAGGCCAGCTGCCCGGAAGGCATCTGCCGCCGGCATCACCTGTCCCTTGTATTCGACCTTGCTCCGGGGCAAACCCATCATGGCGCCACTCATCATCGCCAGGGGCGCCAGGTCGCCACTGGCGCCCACGCTGCCCTTGGTCGCCACCAGGGGCGTGATGCCGTGGTTGAGCATCGCCAGCAAACGGTCAACGATCTCCAACCGCACGCCCGAGTAGTTGCTTGCGAAAGCGTTGACGCGCAGTGCCATCATCGCTCGGACGACCTCCACGGGCATCGGTTCTCCCGTGCCGGCGGAAGCCGCACGGATCAGGTTGGTCTGGAATTCCACCACTTGATCCGCGTCGATTCGAACGCTCTTGAGTGCGCCGACACCGGTGTTGAACCCGTACATCAAAGGCGCGCTGTCGGTGAGCAGGCGACTGTCGATGTAATGCCTCGTTGCCTGGAGCAGGCTGCGCGACGTTGCTGCCAGCTGCACCGGAGCGTTGAACCGAGCGATGGCGATCAGGCCATGACTGTCCAGGTCGCCGCCATCAAGGACGACCAGATCCCGCGGCGTGCCCATCGTGCTCACTCCAACGGCGTCTTTGCGCCGTCCTTGTAGGAGTAGAGCGTGATCGCGGGCGCCTGCAGGTCGCCGGCTTCATCGAACCGGATTTCGGTCGTGACGCCCTTGAAGTTGGCTTCGACGATCCTCGGACCGAACTGGCGTGGATTGACCGAATTCGACCGCTTCATCGCATCCGCGATGACCAGGAAGCCGTCATAGGTGTACGGTGAAAACAGGATGTATTCCTTGGGAAACCGGGCGTCGTAGCGCTTCTTCCACTCCGCACCACCGGGCATGCTGGCCAGCGAGGCACCACCTTCGGCACAGACGACACGAGACAAGGCGGGAGCATTTCCGGCGAGCTCCGCGAGATGACTGGTGCAGAGGCCGTCGCCGCCCAGCAACCGCACGTCGCTCATGCCCAGCTRATGCATCTGGCGCAGCATGGGGCCAGCCTGGGCATCGCCGCCTCCGAAGAAGATCGCCTCCACGTTCTTGCCCTTGATTTTCGTCAAGATGGCTGAGAAGTCCGTCGCCTTGTCATTCGTGAACTCTTCGGCGACCACTTCGATGCCCGCAGCTTTGGCTCGCGCCCTGAATACGTCGGTTACACCCTGTCCATTGGCCGTGCGATCGTCGATCAGGGCGATGGTTTTGATCTTCAGGTTTCTGGCCGCGTAGGCTGCCACCCCCGCACCCAGCGCCTTGTCGCTTGCGAGCATGCGGAACGTGTTCTTGTAGCCCTGTTGCGTGAGTTTGGGATTGGTAGAGCCCGGACTCAGGAACGGAATCCCGCAATCCCGATAGACGCGGGATGCAGGGATGGCCGAACCGGAGTTTATGTGTCCGATGACTGCAGCGACGCCGGTATCGCAGAGCTTTTGCGCGGCGAGCGTTCCCTGGCGTGGGTCGCCGGCATCATCCTCCACCTCGAGTCGAAACTCGATGCGCTTGCCTGCGATGACCAACTTTCGAGCATTCAAATCGTCGATGGCCATGAATGCTGCATTGCGCGTGTCTTTGCCATAGTGGGCCATATTGCCCGAGGTGGGCCCCACGTGGCCCAGGCGTACGATTTCCACGGGTTGCCCTGTCGCATTCGCCATGCCGAAGAGAGATGCCAGAAGCGCTGGATATTTGACCTTCATGATGATGAATGGTTGGGTGGAGACGGAGGGTTGGCTGATTCCGTGCTTGCCGGCGGGCATTCCGTGAGGATGTTTCGGTTCTCGCGCCAGGCGCAGGGCCGCTGGCCACTATACGGGAGAGACCGTACCGCTGGTTATCGTGATCAGTGCTGCATATTGCAACGAAACTCTCCATGAGTTACTCGTTGTTGATGCGCAGCCGGCGGCATTTGAACCGGCGGCTCGGATCTCGATTGGCTTGCAGGAATATATTGAAATTGCAACCGTCCGTTATTCAGATTCGATCCGCTCAGAATCTGAAAGGCATGGACGGCTTTCGCCTTGCGAAGATTGCCGCGCACAGCGCCACGCAGCCAGGCTGCGCTCGCTGACCTCGCTATACCGGCCCAGGCGGCGGGCTGACGTGACCCGTCACCAGGGTGGTTCCGCCAGCGCGGACACAACGGTGCATCTTGTCGACATACCGTGCTCTTCGCGCCTCACATTGCATCGTTCCGTAGTGGTTCMCATCGAACCAGACGTCGTAGGCGTGATCCGGCAGCTCAACGTCGACGACGTCTCCCACCTTCCATGCAACGTACTTGGAAAGCGAGCCGAATCGCTGCTTGAGGTTGTCGATGACCGCGGCGGACTTGTCGACGACCGTCAGTTCGACATTGCATTCCATCAGCAGGACTTCGAGATCCGACCGGTTCTCCCCGCCGATGGCAATCACGGACAGGCTCGTCGGGCGAACCCCCAGGGAGCGGCCGTCCTTGCCGTCCTTGCGCATGGCCGTCGAGAGAGGTCCCCATCCTGGCGTGAAGGTGTGAGCGTGGGATCGCAGGAGGCTGGCTTTGGACTTCGGCAGCATGGCAGGCGTCAGGGGAACGTGAAGTTCAACGGAGCGACAGGGGCGGATGTGTCCACTGCCTGCGCTTTCGAGGTGCCGGAGGAGGTGGCCTCCACGCTGTAACGGCCTGCTGCGCCCGCGTCTGCGATGAAGTTCAGCAGCAGGGGGTCCGCGGCGTAGGGCGATGAGACCGGCGCACCGTTCGGCAACATCAGCTGGAAGCTGCCGTTGAGGCCGTCCACGATGCCGCTGCGGACCTCGACGGTGATGTTGCCGCCGAACGTCTGAAGGGCGCGAACCGTGGCCGATGCCGGCGTCACCGTTCCGGTCACCTGCCGGTCGGCGGGCGTGGAGATCGCAGGGGCGATCGGCAGCGCGGCACTGGCGACGTAGGTATACGCTGCCAGGGTCACAGGCACGCCTGTCGTCACCGCCGTCACATGCCCGGCGGCACTGACGACGAGGTCGTAGCTTCCGATGGGAACGGGGTACAGCACGAACTTTCCGGTCGTGTCCGGGGCGGTGGCCTTGACCACGATGCCGGCGCTTTGCACGGAGACTGTGGTGCCGGCGATCGCGAGGGACGGGTCGACGTAGCCGACCACCCGCTGTCCGGCATCGGACAACACCGTCGTCGCGGACAGGACAGGCTTCAGGTTGTAGCGGCCGGAGTTGCCGAGTCGAACGACGGACCTGCAGGCGTCGAAGTCGAGGGCGACGTCGACCACTTTCCCGGCGGGAACGTCCACGTCGAGGTTCAGCTTGAGCCCGGTCTGCTCGGCGCTCGGAGTCTCGAGCGCCGTCTCCTGGCCACCTGTCGGCACCACCGAATTGGCAAGCGGATGCGCCGCGTCGTTTGCCGCCAGCACCAGCCGAAGCTGGGTGTACCGGCCGGCCGGCAACGAGGTCTGGCCGAGGTCTTCCAGCACGCCGTTCGTGAGCGTCAGCAAGTCGATGCGACGGGCCGGCGACAGCACCACCTCCGACCAGCCCGCTTCGTCGTCACCCGCCGTCGGGCTCTTGTTCACCCGGACCCGCTCGATGGTGACATTCACAGAGTCGTACCCGCACGCCGGCGCATCGCCGATCGACACCCGCATCGTGCCCGCGTCCTGTCCCGTCCCGCCGATTCCGCCGCCGCCGCCACAGCCCGCGGCGATCAAGACGGATGCGACAAGGCTGGCGCCGGCGATTCTGAGTGTCTTCATGGTGTCGAACCTCGTTGCGTGTCGGGAGCCGCCAGCGGCTCCTCGAAGTAATAGATGCCCAGCCCGACGCGGGATCGCGGGACGGGTGGCTGCCCCGGCTCGTCGTCGGTGTCGTGTGCCGCGAGCCAGCTGTCCAGGGTCTCGAGCAGGGCTTGAGCCTTGGTGGCGCTGATCTTCCGGAACGCTCCCAGGTCGCGGGTCGGGATGCTGTCGTACATGACCTTGCGCTGATAGCGCGGGTCGGTCGAGCCGTGCTGGACGTTGTGGTCGATGGTGTCGATCAGATCGGAGGTGTCGCTCCCCAGGATGCTCAGTTTCTCCAGCACGCCGGCCTGGGGGACGTACGCGCGCTGCAAGGGCTCGATGAGGCCGTCCTCGCGCCGGCCGATCGCGCCGACGCGAAGCAGCTCATCGAGCACGGCCCGGGCAGGCATGTCGCCGCTGTGCCGCTTGACCAGCGTGGCAAAGCTGCGTTCGCCGTCGATGGCGACGGCCATGGGCTGGCCGGAGCCGTCGAGATAGTCCGGATCGCGAATCCATCCGGTGAGGACGCGGGCCGCGCGGTTGTACTCCTGCGCGGTGGTGGCGCTGTCAGGACCTTCGCTTTCCAGCAGGCGTTGCACATCCTTGCGAGACAGGCCCGTCAGGATCGATGCGCGGGAGATCGATGCCTTCTTGCCTGGCAGCGCGAACTCCTGGAGCGCCACCTCGACGTAGACGTGCTTTGCCAGCTCCTGGAAGGC
>NZ_JBFUCB010000304.1:0-7047 GCF_056405435.1 Rhizobacter sp. P1_G5
GATGTAGGTGTAGTACACGAGGTCGTTGGGCATCAGGTCGATGGTGCCCTCGGTGCGCGCGAAATCGCCGCCCAGCACCTGCGCGAAGGCGCGCAGCAGGGTGGTCTTGCCGACGCCCACGTCGCCCTGCAGCAGCACGTGGCCGCGCGCGAACACCGCCATGTTGACGAGCCGGATCACGCGCGCCTGACCGATCACCGCCTTGCCCACCTCGGCCTCGAGGGCCAGCGCGCGTTCGCGCCAGTCGCTCAGCAGCGCGTCGTTTCGGTCCATGCGGTGCGTCTCCATGTGGTTCGACGCAACTCGGGTGGCGCGCCGGCCGCGGGACAGTCTGCGTCAGCCATGGGACGGCCGGACAGGGTGGCCTGCGCACCGGGGCTTCTTGGCAAGAGGCATGCCCGCAATCCCCCTGGCATCGATTCATGAAAATCGCCAGTTCGCATTCATGATCACCCGACTGGAGCGATCGCGGTTCGCAGGCCACCATGCAGGACGGGACCCAGAGGCCCCCGCAGTTGCCGACCGGCGCTGTGAGTCCATCGACAAGGAGATCTCTTCATGACCTGGCAAACACCGACCGCCACCGATTTCCGCTTCGGCTTCGAAATCACGATGTACGTCGCGGCCCGCTGATCGCGGCGTTTCGTCATCCTCGCCGGCACGCCGGGTTCGCCCGGGGTGCCGGCCCCAATACCTTCAGCATGCGCATCACAGTCCTGGGCTCGGCCGCCGGCGGCGGCTTTCCGCAGTGGAACTGCAACTGCGCCAACTGCGCCGGTGTGCGCTCGGGCTGCGTGCGCGCGAAGCCGCGCACGCAGTCGTCGATCTTCGTGCGGCCCGACGATGCGATCGACGGCGTGCTGTTCAACGCCTCGCCCGACATCCTCGAGCAGATCCGCAGCCACCCTGCGCTGCAGCCCGCGCGCGCGCTGCGCGACACCGCGATCGCCGGCGTCGTGCTGATGGACGGGCAGATCGACCACGCGACCGGGCTCTTCATGCTGCGTGAGCGCAGCTCGCCGTTGCCGCTGTGGTGCACCGACCCGGTCGACGAGGACCTGACCCATGGCAACCCGGTGCTGYGCGTGCTGTCGCACTTCTGCGGCGTGCAGCGGGAGCGCATCGGGCTTGACGGCGCGCCGTTCAGCGTACCCGGCGTGGCAGGCCTCGCCTTCAAGGCGCTGCCGCTGAGCAGCAAGGCTGCACCGTACTCGCCGCACCGCGAAGCGCCGGTGCCGGGCGACAACATCGGCATGACGTTGATCGACACGGCCCGTCGCAAGACGGTGTTCTACGCGCCTGGTCTCGGCGAGATCACGCCGCCGGTGTTCGACGCGATGGCGAGCGCCGACGCGGTGATGGTCGACGGCACCTTCTGGACCGACGACGAGATGAAGACGCTCGGGCTCAGCAAGAAGTCGGCGCGCGACATCGGCCACCTGCCGCAGTCGGGTGCGGGCGGCATGGTCGAGTGGCTGGGCCGCCTGCCGGCGCGCACGCGGCGCCTGCTGATCCACATCAACAACACCAATCCGATCCTCGACGAGGACTCGCCCCAGCGTGCCGAATTGCAGCGCGCCGGCATCGAGGTCTGCGAGGACGGGATGACGATCGAGGTCTAGAGAGCCATGACGATGCGCGCAGACATCCTCAAGGAAGGCCGCCACCCCGCCGAGGCCGGTCCGCCGGCCTGGAGCCGCGACGAGTTCGAAGCGCAATTGCGCGAACGCGGCAAGTCGTACCACATCCACCATCCGTTCAACGTGATGCTGAACACCGGCAAGGCGACGCCCGAGCAGGTGCGCGGCTGGGTGGCGAACCGCTTCTACTACCAGATCGCGATCCCGATCAAGGACGCTGCCGTGCTGTCGAACTGCCCGGACGCCGCGGTGCGCCGCGGCTGGGTGCAGCGCATCCTCGACCACGACGGCTTCGAGCTCGGTGGCGTGAAGGATGCCGGCGGCATCGAGGCCTGGCTGCGGCTTGCGCAGGCCGTGGGCCTGACACGCGAGGAGGTGCAGGACCTGCGCCACGTGGTGCCGGCGGTGCGCTTCGCGGTCGATGCGTACGTGGACTTCGCGCGCCGCGCGCCGTGGCAGGAGGCAGTGTGCTCGTCGCTGACCGAACTGTTCGCGCCCGAGATCCACAAGCAGCGGCTGGCGACCTGGCCGGAACACTATGGCTGGATCGAAGCCGAGGGGCTGAGCTACTTTCGCAACCGCCTGAGCCAGGCGCGGCGCGACGTGGAGCAGGGGCTCTCGATCACGCTGGACCACTTCGCGACGCGGCCGCTGCAGGAGCGTGCGCTGGAGGTGCTGCAGTTCAAGCTCGACATCCTGTGGGCGATGAACGATGCGATGGCCGTTCGATACGGTGTCACGTCATGAGTGCCTTGTCGACGGCGACCCAACCGCGCGTCGGTCCCGGCTTCCGGCTGCAATGGGAGCCGGTGCAGGACTGCCACGTGCTGCTCTACCCCGAGGGCATGGTCAAGCTCAACGGCAGCGCCGGCGAGATCATGAAGCGCTGCGACGGCCAGCGCAGCGTCGCCGCGATCGTCGAAGACCTGGAGACGGCGTTCTCGGCCAAGGGCCTCGAGCCCGATGTGCTGGCCTTCGTCGAGATGGCCGCGAAGCAGCGCTGGCTGGCCTGGGACTGAGCGATGAGCGCCGTGCCGTCATCCCGACCCGGACCGCCGCTGTGGCTGCTCGCCGAGCTGACCTACCGCTGCCCGCTGCACTGCGTGTTCTGCTACAACCCGGTCGACTTCGCGCGCCAGGAAGACGAACTCGACACCGAGGGCTGGCTGCGCGTGCTGCGCGAGGGCCGTGAACTCGGCGCGGTGCAGTGCGGCCTGTCGGGCGGCGAGCCGCTGCTGCGCGACGACCTGGAGGTGATCGTCGCCGAGGCGCACCGCCTGGGCTACTACACGAATCTGCTGACCTCGGGCGTCGGCCTCACCGAGGCGCGCGCCGCAGCGCTGAAGGAAGCGGGCCTCGACCACGTGCAGCTGTCGTTCCAGGACTCGACGCGCGAGATGAACGATTTCCTGTCGCACACCAAGACCTTCGGCCTGAAGAACAAGGTGGCGCAGATCATCAAGGCCAACGGCTGGCCGATGGTGATGAACGTGGTGATCCATCGGCTGAACATCGACCACATCGACCGCATCATCGGCATGGCGGCCGAGCTGGGGGCCGAGTACCTGGAGCTGGCCAACACGCAGTACTACTCGTGGGCCTTCCTGAACCGCGACCAGCTGCTGCCGACGCACGAACAGCTGCGCCACGCCGAACGCGTCACCGACGAATGGCGCGTGCGCCTGGGCGACCGGATGCGGCTCTTCTTCGTCGCGCCCGACTACCACGAGGGCAAGGCGAAGAAGTGCGTCAACGGCTGGGGCAGCATGTTCCTGACCGTCGCGCCCGACGGCACCGCGTTGCCGTGCCACACCGCGAAGATGCTGCCCGGCCTGGCGTTCCCGAACGTGCGCGAGCACAGCATTCGCGACATCTGGTTCGACTCCGAGGGCTTCAACCGCTACCGCGGCACCGGCTGGATGAAGGAACCGTGCGCGAGCTGCGACCAGCGCGAGGTCGACCTCGGCGGTTGCCGCTGCCAGGCGTACATGCTGGCGCATGACGCGGCTGCCGCCGACCCGGTGTGCAGCAAGAGCCCGCAGCACCACCTGGTGCAGGCGGCGGTCGAACGCGCCGCCACGATCAACGTGAAGACCGTGACGGAACACCCTCTCGTGTTCCGCGACCCGGTCAACTCGCGGCGACTCAGCCCCAAGCCTGCGTGAGCAGGCGCTACCGGGTCTCTGCCAAGGTCTTCAGGTTCGCCAGCCCRCTCTGGTAGACCCCGGTGATGGCCTTCACGGCGGCATCGTCGTTGCGGTCCGRCGGCGGGTCGTTCTGCGGGTAGCCGCGGTAGAAGGCGCCACGCCATTCGACGATCGACTGCTTGCCGCTCGCGGTGACGATGATCGTCGAGGTGTAGTTCGTCACCGGCAGCGCGCCGCCGTCCTTCGCGCGGTAGCTGTACTTCATCGCCGCGTCGTCGTAGCCCTCCAGCGTCTCGATCAGCTCGCCGCCGCCCTTGACCTTCAGCGAGCGCACCGAGCCGACCTCGTTGCCCTGCGACGCCGGGCTCTCGGCGATGGCCGGGTGCCAGTCCTTCAGCGCATCGAAGTTCCGGATGCGGGCCCACACCGCGGCCGCGGGCGCATCGATGGTGATCTTCTCGACCACCTTCTGGCGCGTCGGGCCGTGGCCCTCGCCGGTCAGGGGCATGACGCCGAGCATCGCGGTCGCGGCGAGTGGCGCGAGCCAGCCGCCAGGCAGTTTCATGGGCATGACATCCTCCTTGCGTGGGGTCAGGGTTCGGGGGCGCCGATGAAGGCGCCGAAGCCGCGGCTGTTGCGGCCGGTGGCGATCTGCCGCAACGCCTGCCCGCTGGCGGCGTCGAGCACGCTGACGTTGTCGTCCATCCAGTTCACGACGTAGACCCGGTCGCCGTGCGCCGCCACGCCCTCGGGGTAGCCGAAGCCGCCCAGCGTGCGCAGCGGCTTCAGCGATGCGGCGTCGATCACGCTGACGCTGTCGTCGTGCTGGTTGGTCACGTACAGCAGCGCGCCGCCCAGCGCGAGCGCGGCGCCGTAGGGCGCCTTGCCGGTCGCGATGGTCGCGATCACGCGCGGCGCGTGGCGGTCGCGCACGTCGATCACCGACACGTCGTCRCTCTGCACGTTGAGCGCATACAGCCGCTCGCGCGCCGCATCGAACAGCAGCGCGAACGGGTGGCTGCCGACCTTCACGCGCGCCAGCACGCGGCGCTCGCGCACGCCGACCACGGCGACGCTGTCGTCGTCGCGCTCGGCCACGAACACGGTGTCGTTGTCGGCGTGCGCCGCGACGCCGGCCGGCGCCCGGCCGACCTCGATGCGGGCGAGCGGCGCCCGCTGCGAGCCGCTGCCGGCCGCATCGAACACCATCAGCCGGTTGGCATACCAGTCGGCCGCGAACAGCAGCCGGCCGTCCGGCGAGGCATCGATGCCCACCGGCCCGTCGCCGGCCGCCAGCGTGCCGACGACGCGCTGCGCGCGCATGTCGATGACCGAGATGTCGCGGCTGTCGGGGTTGGAGACGAACACCCGGCCGGCGCGCGAGGCCGCCACCACGCCGGCCGGCGAACGGCCGACGTCCACCGTGGCCACCACCTGCTGCGACGCGAGGTCGATCACCGACACGTCGTTGCTGCCCTGGTTGGTGATCCAGGCGAAGGGGGCCGCGAAGCTGCCGCCCGCGAAGCCTGCCAGGCCCGCCAGCAGCGCCGCCGCGGCTACCTGGCGTCGTTGATGAAGCACGCCTTGTGCACCTTGGTTTCCAGCTCGCGGTAGCGCTTGATCTGCGGCTTGACGGATTCGTTGTCGCGCAGCGCGCCGCCGCGCTCGCCGCCGATCGACATCGCGTTGACCACCGTGATCATGCCGACGTAGTCGTCGTACGGCACCTCGCCGGCCATCGCGTCGATGGCGCACGAGCACTTGTTGATCATCTCGAAGTGCGGGCCGGGGTGCGTGCGCATGCACTCCTGCACGTAGATCACGCGCTCCGACGTGGGGAAGTCGTTCGCCGCGGCGGCAACAGGGGCCAGCAGCCAGGGCAGGGCGGACAGGCACAGCAGGCGGTGCAGCGGGTTCATCATGGTGTGGCCCCTTCGATCATCAGTTCTTCGGTGAGCAGCGGCGGCGCATCGGCCGTGGCCGCCGCGATCCGGGTGCGGATGCCCAGCACGCCGCCCGGTACCGCATCCGACAACAGGAAGCGGTATTCCTTGTCGGCCAGCTTCTCGTAGCGGTAGCGGTTCGGGTCGTCCCGGTAGGGCTTGAACGAGACCTCGCGGCCCGCGACGGTCTTGCCGCGGTAGCGGAACGAGGCCGGTGCGACCGTCGCGCCCTGGTAGACCGTCATGCGGATGCGCTTGCGGAAGTAGTTCTCCGGGCCCTGCGTCAGCCGGTGCATCTCGCGGATGTCGTGCTCCAGGAAATACAGGATCACCGGGTTGGCCTTCGCGTTCTCGACGTCGGGCAGGGCGAGCCGGCGCGGGCCGCTCAGGAACTCGCCCTTCGACGCGCAGCAGCTGCCGTCGGCCTGCTTGCTGAACGACAGCACCACGCTGTCGTCGAAGCCGCCCTCCAGGCTGCCGGCCTTGCGGAAGCTGTAGCGCAGCGTCGACGGCGGCTGCAGGGTGGACAGCTGGTCGGCCAGGAAGATCGCCTGCTCGGCCGCGGAGAAGTCCTGGGCCGCGAAGCCGGTGGACGGCAGCATCGCCGCCAGCGCCACCCAGAGTGCAGCGGTGTTCACCTCAGCGCGCCGGCTTGCCGGGCGCGGGGTCTTTGACGCTGAAGGATTCGTCGACGACCGGCACGCCGTAGTCCTTCAGGATGGCCTGGATCGCCGCCTGCTGCGAATCGATCAGGCCCTCGACCTTCTGCTTCCACTCGCGCTCGCCGTAGCGCACGCCCATCGCCATCTCGTAGTCGAAGCGCACGCCGGGCTCCGATTTCAGCGGCACCACGGTGAGCCGCGGCGACTTGACGCGCTGCGCGAAGTAACCCGCGATCGGCCCCCACACGATGGCCGCGTCGATCTTGCCGGCCGCGAGGTCCTTCTCGATGATCTCGCCCGGGTACTGCTGTGGGTCGGCGTTCATCATCGGGTAGGGCACGCCGCGCTCGACCAGGCGGTGCAGGCTCAGCCAGTCCGAGGCCGGCGAGCGGTCGTAGACGCCGATGCGCAGCTTGCCCAGGCGGGCCGGGTCGAGCTTCAGGAAGTCGTCGCCCGACTTCACCTGGTCCAGGCCCTGGCCCTGTGGGAACACGAGCGCATAGGTGGAGCGGTAGTAGGGCTTGGTCACCGACACCTGGTCGTAGCCGACCGGCACGCCCATCACGATGTCGCACGGGTAGTCCTGCCCCGGCAGCTTGTAGCGCAGGGTGTTGCGGATGAAGGCCATGCGCTGCGGGAACGAGTAGTACTCGAC
>NZ_JBFUCB010000305.1:0-7037 GCF_056405435.1 Rhizobacter sp. P1_G5
GGTCGACGGCGCGGTGCACGTCATCGACTGCGCGTACGCTCCGCTGCGGCTTTCAGGGCAGCGACACATGATGTCCGCTGCCGCATGGCAGCTGTGGTCGCCGAACAAGGCCCTTGGCCTGACCGGTATCCGCGCTGCCTATGCGATCGCTCCCGAAGCCGACCCGCTCGTTCAACCGCTGCTGGATCTCGCGCCCTCATGGCCGGTCGGCGCCCATGGCGTCGCGATGCTGACCGCGTGGACGGCACCCGCCACGCAGCACTGGCTGCACGAGTCGCTGGCCACGCTGCGCCGCTGGAAGGCGCGCCAACTCGACCTCTGTGCCACGCTCGGCTGGCGGTGCGAGGACAGCGAGACGCCGTTCCACGTCGTGCGCGCCGACGGTCTCGTCGAACGCCTGTCGCGCCTGCGCGAGCTTGGCATCAAGCTGCGCGACACGGCATCGATGGGCCTGCCCGGCGCCGTGCGCCTCGGCGTGCAGCGCCCCGAAGCCCAGGATGCGCTCGCACGCGCCTGGATGGAGATCACCCGATGACCGCCCGCGCCGTGATGGTCCTTGGCACCACCAGCGGTGCCGGCAAGAGCTGGCTCGCGACCGCGCTGTGCCGCTGGTATGCGCGCCAGGGCCTGAAGGTCGCGCCGTTCAAGGCGCAGAACATGAGCAACAACGCGCGCGTCGTGCCGGGCCTGGAAGGCCGCCTCGGCGAGATCGGCAGCGCACAATACTTCCAGGCGCTGGCCGCCCGCGCCGCCCCCGACGTGCGCATGAACCCGGTGCTGCTGAAGCCCGAGCGCGACACCGCGAGCCAGGTCGTGCTGATGGGCGAGGTGCGCGCCGACCTCGCCGGCGTGCCGTGGCATGACCGCAGCGCGCTGCTGTGGCCGCATGCGCAGGGCGCGCTGCGATCGCTGCAGGCCGAGCACGACGTGATCGTCATCGAAGGCGCCGGCTCGCCAGCCGAGATCAACCTGCGCCACAGCGATTACGTGAACATGCGCACCGCGCTCGCGGCCGACGCAGCCTGCCTGCTCGTCAGCGACATCGACCGCGGCGGCGCCTTCGCCCACCTGTACGGCACGCACCAGTTGCTCGCGGCCGACGAGCAGCGGCTGCTGCGCGGCTTCGTGCTGAACCGCTTCCGCGGCGATGCGCGGCTGCTCGAACCCGGCCCGTCGCAGCTGCAGCAGCTGACCGGCGTGCCGACGCTCGCGGTGCTGCCGATGTGGCGCGGCCACGGCCTGCCCGAGGAAGACGGCGTCTTCGACGACACGCCGAGCGGCGATGCCGACGGCCTGCGCATCAGCGTGATCGCGCCGCCACGCATCAGCAACCTCGACGAGTTCCAGCCGCTGCGCCACCTGAGCGGCGTGCGGCTGCGCTGGGCGCGCACGCCGGCCGCGCTGGCCGATGCCGACTGGATCGTGCTGCCCGGCTCCAAGCACACCAGCAGCGACCTCGCGTGGCTGCGTGCGCAGGGCCTGGCCGATGCGGTGTGCCGGCATGCCGCGGCCGGCCGGCCGGTGCTCGGGCTGTGCGGCGGGCTGCAGATGCTCGGCGAATCGCTCGCCGACCCGTTCGGCATCGACGGCGATGCGGCCGGCCTCGGGCTGCTGCCGCTGGCCACGCGCTTCGAGCGCGAGAAGCGGCTTTGCACCGTCGAGGCTCGCTTCGAGACGCTGGACGGGCCGTGGGCCGCGCTGTCGCAGGCCGCCTTGCGCGGCTACGAGATCCGCCACGGCCGCACGCAGGCCACCGCGCCGCTCGCCGTCGCGCTGCGCAATGCCGGCGGCGAGCCGATCGGCTGGCAGCGCGGCAACGTGCTCGGGCTCTATGCGCACGGCGTGTTCGAATGCGACGAGGTGCTGCGCGCATTGTTCGGCCGGCAGGCCCGCACGCTCGACGCCGTGTTCGACGGCCTCGCCGATTTCGCCGAGGCGCACTTCGCGCCCGGCTCGCTGATGCGACTTCTCCAACCTTCGCGGGACTGACCCATGCGCTTCGAACTGCCCTCCATCACCCCGATCGACGACGCCGCGCTCGCGCAGCGGCTGCAGCAGCGGCTCGACCGCAAGACCAAGCCGCAGGGCTCGCTCGGCCGCCTCGAATCGCTCGCGCTGCAGCTCGGGCTGGTCCAGCGCAACGAGGCGCCCCGCCTCGTGCAGCCGCAGATGCTGGTGTTCGCCGGCGACCACGGCCTCGCGGCGCGCGGCGTCTCGGCGTTTCCGAGCGATGTCACCTGGCAGATGGTCGAGAACTTCCTGGCCGGCGGCGCGGCGGTCAGCGTGCTGGCGCGGCAGCACGGTCTCGCGCTGACGGTGGTCGATGCCGGCGTCGCGCACGATTTCGCGCCGCGTGCCGGGCTGCTCGACCGCAAGGTCGCGCGCGGCACCGCTGATGCGCTGGCCGGACCGGCGATGAGCGAGGCGCAATGCCGGCAGGCACTGGCGGCCGGCATGGCCGTCGTGCACGAGCTGCCCGGCAATGCGGTGCTGCTCGGCGAGATGGGCATCGGCAACAGCTCCAGCGCCGCGCTGCTGCTCGCGCGCCTGGGCGGCCAGCCGATCGATGCCTGCGTCGGCCGCGGCACCGGGCTCGACGATGCCGGCCTCGCCCGCAAGCGCACGGTGCTCGCGCAGGTGCTCGAACGCCATGCCGGCGCGACGCAGCCGCTGGAGGTGCTGGCCGCGTTCGGCGGCTTCGAGATCGCGATGCTCGCCGGGGCGGCGCTGCAGGCGGCCGCCGAGCGGCGCGTCGTCGTCGTCGACGGCTTCATCGCGAGCGCCGCGGTGCTGGTGGCCACGCGGCTCGCGCCGGCGCTCGCCGGCTACTGCGTGCTCGCGCACCGCTCGGCCGAGCCGGGCCATGCGCTGATGGTGCGCGAGTTGGGCGGGGAGCCGCTGCTCGACCTCGGGCTGCGGCTGGGCGAAGGCTCGGGCGCCGCGCTCGCATGGCCGCTGCTGGAAAGCGCGGTGCGCGTGCTGGCCGAGATGGCGAGCTTCGAATCGGCCGGCGTCTCGGACCGCAGCGAGGCCTGACGCGTGGTGAAGGCCGTGCTGCACGAACTGCGCCTGATGGCGATCGCGCTGCAGTTCTTCACGCGCGTGCCGGTGCCGTCGCGCGTCGGCTTCGAGCCCGCGTGGCTGAACGCGAGCGCGCGGCATTTCCCGCTGGTCGGCTTGCTCGTCGGCGGGGTCGCGGCGCTCGCGCTGGCCGTCGGCAGCCAGGCCCTGGGCACTGCGATCGGCGTGTGGCTGTCGATCGCGGCGACCGTCTGGCTCACCGGTGCCTTCCACGAGGACGGCCTGGCCGACACCTGCGATGCGCTCGGCGGCGCGGTGAGCCGCGAGCGGGCGCTGGAGATCATGAAGGACTCGCGCATCGGCAGCTACGGTGCGGTCGCGCTGGTGCTGGTGCTCGGCTTGAAGGCCGCGACGCTCGCCAGCCTGCCGCTGGCGCTGGCGGTGCCGGCGCTGCTGCTCGCGCACACCGCGTCGCGCGCGGCGGCGGTGGTGCTGATCCGCGTGCTGCCGTATGCGGGCGAGGTGTCGCAGGCCAAGGCGAAGCCGCTCGCGCAGAAGGTGTCGGCGCTCGGCGTCGCCGTCGCGCTCGGCTGGGTGGTGCTGCTGGCGGGCGCGCTGGTCGCGTTGCGCTGGGCGGGGTGGCCGTACGTCGCACTCGCGCTGGCCGGCGTGCTGCTCGGCACGATCGCCTGCGGCCGCTGGTTCCGGCGCCGGCTCGGCGGCATCACCGGCGACACGCTGGGCGCCACGCAGCAGATCACCGAGTTGCTGGCGCTGCTGGGCTGGGTGGTCGCGCTGCGCTGGGCATGAACCGCATCGAGGCCTGGCGCCATCCGCGGCCCGACGGCGTGGCGGGCCGGTGCATCGGCCACACCGACGTGCCGGTGGACCGGCGCCGCGCGAAGCGCCTCGCGCACCGCATCCGCCGCGCGGCGCGGTGCGAAGGCTGGCCGAAGGGCGTCTGGACCTCGCCGCTGCGGCGCTGCGCCGACGTGGGCCGCTGGCTCGCGCGCTGGGGCTGGACACACCGCATCGATGCGCGGCTGTGCGAGCTGGATTTCGGCGACTGGGATGGCCGGACCTGGGTCGAGATCGGCGCGGCACCGGTCGACGCCTGGTGCGACGACTTCCTGCGCGGCGCGCCGGGTGGCGGCGAGTCGGTCGCGCAGTTGCTGCAGCGCTGTGCCGAGGTGCTGGGCGAGTTGCCGCCGCACGCCTGCATCGTCGCGCACGCCGGCTGGTTGAATGCCGTCCGCTGCCTGCGCGACGGCATCACGCCTGCGCGCGCCGCCGACTGGCCGGCGGCGCCGGGCTACGGCGCGCGCGTCTCGGGGTAGATCGGATGCGGCCCGCCCGGCCGCGAATCGCAGTACGCCGCCACGCCGCATTCGAAGCACAGCGGCTTGCGCGCCTGGCACACATAGCGGCCGTGCAGGATCAGCCAGTGGTGCGCGTCGACCAGGTAGCCCTCGGGCACCCGCTTCAACAGGCCGAGCTCGACCTCCAGCGGATTCTTTCCCGGCGCGAGCCCGGTGCGGTTGCTGACGCGAAAGATGTGCGTGTCGACCGCCATCGTCGCCTCGCCGAACGCGACGTTCAGCACCACGTTGGCGGTCTTGCGGCCGACGCCCGGCAGCGCCTCCAGCGCCTCGCGGGTGCGCGGCACCGCGCCGCCGTGCTGCTCGATCAGGATGCGGCAGGTCTCGAGCAGGTTCTTCGCCTTGTTGCGGTAGAGCCCGATCGTCTTGATGTGCTGCGTGATGCCGTCGAGCCCGAGCGCCAGCATCTTCTGCGGCGTCGGGGCGACGGCGAACAGCTTGCGCGTCGCCTTGTTGACRCCCACGTCGGTGGCCTGGGCCGACAGCAGCACGGCGGCCAGCAGCTCGAAGACGTTGGTGTATTCSAGCTCGGTGTTCGGCTGCGGGTTGGCAGCCTGGAGCGTCGCGAAGAAGGGCTGGATCTGGTCGGCGTTCATCGGCGCGCATTGTGGCAGCGCGCGGCGCGCCCCACAGTCAGACGGTCTGGATGGATGGCTGTGGTACTGGTCGCTCTCTGTCTTCTTGGCGGCAGATGGCGACGCTGGTGTAGACGCAGGGCCACGCTGCCGCCACCAGGACACCACCCACGATCAGAGGTGCAATGCCTAACGCGGAACCCGCCAGCCCACCCGCGATGAAACCAGTGCCGATGGTCAGCGCGAACATGGCAGCGACGGCATTTCCGATCGCGCAATTCGTGTCCGACACGCCGCAGTAGCTCGTTGCAGCGGTGTGGTCGTCTCCCGCTTGGGGCATGCAGCAATCCCAACGTGACTGGATGGTGTTCCCGTCAGGCGACGGGTTCGCATTCGCAGGTATCTGAGAGCGACGCGCGTCGACTTTTGCACGTGCGGTGGGGTCCATGAAATTTCCTTGGTGCGGTTGAAGAAATCGAACGATCAGTTCCGGATCCTGCGCGCCGCCAGCTGATCGATGCGGCGGCGGGCCAGTTCCTGCAGTTCGACGAAGGCCGCATCGGCACGGCCGAGGTCGATCGTGGCTTCGAAGGCCTGGACCGCCTCTTCCTCCCGGCCGGTGGCCGCGAGGCACTCGCCCAGCCGGAACATCGCGGCCACATGACGGGGATTCCCGACCAGGCACAAGGCATACATCGGCGCGGCCAGCTCGGGTTGGTTCAACCGCTGCAGGCAGGTCGCGGCTATGAAGCCATGGCGAGGGCTTTGCGCATGCGTTTCGAGATGGAGTGCGATTGGCAAGGCGTGCTGGAACTGTCCCTCGTTGCAGAGCCGCGAGGCGATGTCGTAAAGCGCATCGCAGCGCTGCGGTGACAGTGGCTGCACCGCGTCCGTGACCACTTGCCCGCGCTCAGCGGGTGGCGCGGCACGAAGCTGCTCGGCGATGCCGATCAGGCCGGTCCCGAGGGACTGCACCAAGGCAGCGATCTGCGGGTCGGGGTACGCATGTGAATGCAGCGGTGCATGGGGGGTTACTGCGGAATTCATGCCGCATGAGTAACCGGCCCGCGCGAATGGTTCCTAGCCCGGTGCGCTGGCGGCCGGCGGCGCGTTGGTGGTCGGCTTCGGCGTGCCTGAACCGAGCTTGTCGCACGCAGTGAGCGACAGCGTGGCGCCCATGCTGAGCATCAACAGAAATGCCAACAGCAGTCGATGCATGGCGGTACTCCTTTGTCGCCGTTCAGTAGCGCGATTGCAGCTCGCGGATCTGTTCGCGGGCTTCATCCTCGTAGGCGCCGTGCTTGCGCTGCAGCTTGCCGGCATGGCGTTCGCGTTGACCTTGCTCGACATGGTTCTGGTTGCCGGTCACGCGGCCCCAGTTCTCACGGGCCTGGCCCTTGAATTCCTTCCAGCGGCCCCCGATGCGATCGTGATGCATTGCAGCTCCTTGCGCGGTGATGTCGGACGGCCGGCATCGGCCATCCGTGGCGCAAGCGTAGGCGGGGAGGCTGGCCGCCGTCGTCGGTTCCGACCCGGGGTCCGGATAGGACGCGGCTGATTCAGCTGTAGGAATCGGCTGACAAGCCGCTCGATGCGCTCAGCCGGGCTTGCGCTGGCGTGCGCGGGCGAGCGCGGCTTCGATGACGCTGCTCTTGACGCTCACCTCGGTGCCTGCCGCCGCCGTGGGCGCGCTGCGGGCGGCCATGCGCGCCTGGCGTTGCTGCTCGTCGTGCGCCAGCCGCGCGCGGTGGAATTCGAAGCGCTCGCGCGCCTCGTCGGCCTGCGCCGGGCTCCACGCGTCCCAGCCGGTGCGGCCCGGGCTGGCGTCGACCAGCGAGATGCAATCGACCGGGCAGGCCGGGATGCACAGCTCGCAGCCGGTGCACAGCGGCTCGATCACGGTGTGCATCGATTTCGGCCCGCCGACGATGCAGTCGACCGGGCAGGCCTTCAGGCACAGCGTGCAGCCGATGCACCAGGCCTCGTCGATCACCGCGAGGCGCCGCGGCCCTTCGTGGCCGTTCAGCGGGTTCAGCGCCTGCACCGGCCGGCCGGTCAGGCG
>NZ_JBFUCB010000306.1:0-7015 GCF_056405435.1 Rhizobacter sp. P1_G5
GCGCACGTGGCTGCTGAGCCGCTCGCCATGCGCGCGGTGCACCGCGAGGCGGCCGATCGCGAGCGGCAGGTACGCGCGGCCGGCAGCGGCCTGCGCCGGCAGCGCGGCGGCCATCACCTGCAGCGCGGCATCGAGCAGCGCCGGGTGCATCACGTAGTCGGCGCGGCCGGCAGCGGGCGGCAGCGCGATCTCGCCGAGCGCCTCGCCGTCGCGCCGTGCGATGCGCTGCACGCCCTGCAGCGCGGGGCCGAACGCGAGCTGGCRTGCGGCGAGGCTCGCGTAGTGGCCGCCGGCGTCGATCGATTCGGTGCAGCGGGCGCCGATCGCGCCGGCCGATTCATGCGACGGCGCTGCGTCGGCCTCGCCATAGCTGCCCTGCACGTGCGTGTGCCAGGCGTCATCGGGTTCGCCATCGCCGAGCGACAGGATCTCGAAGGTGTCGGCTTGGGTGTCAGCACTGCGGCGCAGCAGCAGTTGCAGCGTGCGCGCCTCGCCGGGCTCGAACACCAGCGGCTCGGAGATCACGACATCGGTCACCGTCCGCGCCGCGCCCTGCACCACGCGGCTCGCGGCCAGCGCCATCTCGAGGAAGCCGGTGGCCGGCAGGATCACGCGGCCCTGCACCTGGTGGTCGGCGAGGTACGGCAGGTCATCGCCGCGCAGCGTGGTCTCGAACTGCACGACATCGCGCAGCGGCGAACGCAGCCGCGTGCCGAGCAGCGGGTGGCCGGTCGGCGTGCCGCTGCGCGCGGCGGCCGGCGGGCGCGCCTGGAACCAGCAGCGCTCGCGGCGGAACGGGGTCGACGGCAGGTCGGTGAGGCGCGTGCCGCTGGCCGACCAGACCGCGCGCCAGTCGATCGGCGCACCGGCCAGGTACAGCGCGGCCAGCGATTCGGCGAGCTGGTCGGCATCGGCGCGGCCCTTGCGGAGCGTCGGCACGCGCACCGGCAAGTCTTCTGCGAAGTTCAGCAGCGTCGGGTGCGGGCCGACCTCGATGCAGATGTCCGGTTTCAGCGCAGCCAGCGTGCGCAGGCCGTCGGCGAAGCGAACCGCCTCGCGCACATGGCGGCGCCAGTAGGCGGGGTGCGTGATTGCGTTGGCACCCGTCACTTCAGCGAGCTGGCCGGTCAGGTTGGACACCAGGCGCAGCTGCGGGCGACTCATTGACGTGGCCGCTGCCGCGCGCTCGAACGCCTCGAGCACCGGGTCGACCAGCGGCGAATGGAAGGCATGCGAGACCGGCAGCTTCTGGCAGCGCACGCCGCGCGCGCTGAAGCGCTCGCAGACGGCATCGACCGCGGCCGCGGCGCCCGAGACCACCGTCTGCGCCGGCGCGTTGACGGCGGCGATCGACAGCTGCGCGGCGAACGGCGCGACCGCCTCGGCCACGTCGGCCTCGGCGGCGAAGATCGCCGCCATCGCGCCGCCGGCCGGCAGCGACTGCATCAGCCGGCCTCGCTCCGCGATCAGCGCGAGCGCCTGCGGCAGCGTCATCACGCCGGCCAGGCAGGCCGCGGCGTATTCGCCGACCGAATGGCCCATCACCAGATCGGGCGCGACGCCCCAGGCGGCCCACAGCTTTGCGAGCGCATATTCGATGCTGAACAGCGCCGGCTGCGTGTAGCGGGTCTCGTCGATCGCGTTGCCTTGCTCGGCGAAGACCACGTCGAGCAGCGGCTGCGGCAGCACGCCGTCCAGGGCCTGCGCGCAGGCGTCGAGCGCGGCGCGGAACACCGGCTGCTGCGCGTAGAGCGAATGCGCCATGCCGGCGTACTGGGCGCCCTGGCCGGTGAACAGGAAGGCGATGCGCGCCGGATCGCGGCGGGTGACGCGCTCGGTGCGCACGCCCTCGGCCTCGCGGCCCTCGGCCAGCGCCAGCAGGCGCTCGCACAGCTCGGCGACGGAGCGGGCGAGCACGGTGGCGCGCTGCGCGAAGCTGGCGCGGCTGATGGCAGCGGTGAAGCAGAGGTCGGGCAGTTCGCCGTCGGGGCGGCCGGCGAGTGACGTGGCGAAGCGGCGGGCGGTGTCGGCGAGTGAGGCTTCGTCGCGAGCGGAAAGCACAAACAGCTGAAGCCCTTCGACAGGCTCAGGGCGACCCTTCGACAAGCTCAGGGCGAACGGGTTCTCGCGTCCGGGCTCAGAAGGCGCTTCCTCGATGACCACATGCGCATTCGTCCCGCTGAACCCGAAGGAGCTGACCCCCGCGATGCGCCGCCCGCCGATCGGTTCCCAGTCCATCAGCGACGTCGGCACCTTCAGCGGCTGGTCGCCCCACGCGATGTGCGGGCTCGGCGTCTTGAAGTGCAGGTGCGCCGGGATCTGCTGCCGCTGCAGCGACAGCACCAGCTTGATCAGCCCGGTCACGCCGGCCGCCGCTTCCAGGTGGCCGAGGTTGGTCTTCACCGAGCCGATCAAGAGCGGCTGCGACGCCGCGCGCCCTTCGGAGAACACCGCCCCGAGCGCCTGCACCTCCAGCGGGTCGCCGAGCTGCGTGCCGGTGCCGTGCGCCTCGACATACCCCACCTCGTGCGGCGCGATGCCGGCGCGCGCCAGCGCCTCGCGGATCACCGCCTCCTGCGCCGGGCCGTTCGGCGCGGTCAGCCCGCTGCTCGGTCCGTCCTGGTTGACGGCGCTGCCGCGCACCACCGCGAGGATGCGGTCGCCATCGGCCTGCGCATCGCTCAGGCGCTTCAGCACGACGACGCCGCAGCCCTCGCCGCGCGCGAAGCCGTCGGCTGCCGCATCGAAGGTCTTGCACTTGCCGTCCGGCGACAGCATGCGCGAATGCGACAGCGCGATGTACAGGTCCGGCGACAGGATCAGGTTGACGCCGCCCGCCAGCGCCATGCGGCAGTCGCGCGCGCGCAGCGCCTGGCAGGCCAGGTGCAGCGCGACCAGCGACGACGAGCAGGCGGTGTCGAGCGTGACGCTCGGCCCCTGCAGCCCGAGCAGGTACGACAGCCGGCCCGATGCGATGCTGTGCGCGATGCCCGACGCGAAGTGCGCATCGAGCAGCCCGCGGTCGCCGGTCGAGAGCTGCATCTGCGCATAGTCGTTCGCGCAGACGCCGACGTAGACGCCGGTCGCCGAGCGCTCCAGCCGGTCGGGTGCCTGGCCGGCGTGCTCCAGCGCCTCCCAGGCCACCTCCAGCAGCAGCCGCTGCTGCGGGTCCATGCCCTGCGCCTCGCGGCGGGTGATGCCGAAGAAGGTCGGATCGAACCCGTCGACCGGGCCGAGGAAGCCGCCGCCGCGCGTCGCGATGCGGCCGGGCGCTTCGGGATCGGGGTCGTACAGCGCGTCGACATCCCAGYGCTCGCGCGGCAGCGGGCCGGTCGCGTCGACGCCGTCGCGCATCAGGCGCCAGAAGCTGTCGGCATCGACACCGCCGCCGGGCACGCGGCAGCCGAGCCCGATGATCGCGATCGGCTCGCGCGCCGCGCCTTCGAGCGCGGCCACTTTCGCCTGCGCCTGCTGCAACGCGAGGAAGGCGCGCTGCAGCGGCGTCAGCGCGGTGGTGTCGGCGGCAGGACTGCTCAAGACCCCTCCAATCGGCTCATCAGCAAGGCTTCGATCTCGGCGTCGCTCATCGCCGCGACGGCTTCGACGGATGCATTCGACACTGCGGCGGGTGCCGGTTGGTCGGCGACCACCACCGCGGCCTTCGGCAGCACGCGATCCAGCAGGTGGAGGGCCAGCGCGTCGATCGTCGGGTGGTCGAACATCAGCGTCGCCGGCAGCGGCTTGTCGAGGCCGAGCCCCAGCCCACCACCCAGCTGGTTGCGCAGCTGCACCGCCATCAGCGAATCGAAACCGATGTCCATCAGCCGGTCGGCGCGGCCGGGCGCATCGGCGGGATCGAGGCGCAGCACGCGCACCACGCGCTCGCGCACGAAATCGCGCATCAGCTCGGTGCGTTCGCCGGCCATCGCGTCCAGCAGGCGCTGGCGGAAGGCCTGCGCCAGCTCGGCCGGCGCGGCAGCAGCAGCACGCTGCGGTGCGGCCTCGGAAGCAACGTCGGTCGATGCCGCCCCCACCGCATCGCCCGGCACGCGCGCGACGATCACATGCTGGCCCAGCACCTCGGCCGGCGAGCCGGCGGGCGGCCACGCGCCGGCCTCGTCGAAGCCTGCATCGCGCAAGGCCTCGAGCCAGCGCGCCGGCGGCAGCAGCGGGTTGTCGCCGCGCAGGTCGTCGGCGAAGTGCTGCCAGCCTTCGATCAGGCCGGTCGTCATGTCGAACCACGGCAGGTGCGTCGTCGACTCGACCAGCACCAGCATGCCGCCCGGCGCGAGCAGCCCGCGCAGCCGCTTCAGCGCGGCGCGCAGGTCCTTGCTCGCATGCACCGCGTTGGCCGACACGATCGCATCGACGCTGCCCGGCGCGAAGCCCTGGGCCTGCGGATCGGCGTCCATGTCGAAGCGGCCGAAGCGCAGGAACGGGTACGCCGCGAAGCGCTCGCGGGCCCGATCGAGGAACACGTCGGAGACATCGGTGAAGTGGTACTGCGCGCGGTCGGCCGGCAGCGCCGCCAGCACGGCGGAGCTGRTGCCACCGGTGCCGGCACCGACCTCCAGCACGCRCAATGCACGACCTGCCGGCACGGTTGCGGCCAGCGTCTCGAAAGCGGCGGCGGCAAGGCCGTTGATGTAGCGCATCGTCGCCGAGCGTTCGTAGAGGTTCTCGGCGAGCTCGAACGAGCCCTGCGGGAACAAGGTCTCGAGCGGGCTCTCGCGGCCCAGCAGCACCGGCGCCACCAGCGATCCGCAATGCCGCACGTAGGCGAGCAGCGGCTGGTTGTCGGCGAACAGGCGTTCGGCCTCGGCCCACAGCGCGGCCAGCGGCGGCTCGGCGAGCGGCGCGTCGGCGATGAAGGCCTCGCCGGCGCGCCGCAGCACGCCCCCCGCCACCAGGCTGTCGAGCCAGCGCGACACCAGGTGCCGGTAGCTCGCGCCGATGCCGCTGCGCTGCATCAGGCCGTCGAGCGTGTGCGATTCGCCAGCCGCCAGGAACAGGCCCGCCTCGCGCAGCGTGTGCGCCGCATGCGCGCTCGTCACGCGCGCCAGGCAGTCCCACTTCGCCGGGTACGAGGAAGCGTTCAGGTCCAGYGGCCCGCGCTCGGCCTGGCGCGACAGCGCGGTGCTGACGCGCGACCAGCGCTGCGCCGCATCGACCGCCGGCGCGGCGTTCTCGCCGACGACGTCCATCCAGTGCCGCCGCGCGCGGAACGGGTAGGTCGGAAGCGCGACGCGGCTGCGGCCATACGGCGCGTCGAACGCCGCCCAGTTCACGTCGGCGCCCGCCACGTACAGGCGTTGCAGGCTGGCGAGCAGGTCGGTCCAGTCAGCGCGCTCGCGGTGCAGCGACGGCAGCCATTCGACCGGCGCGCCGCCGGCGCACTCGGCGCCCATGCCGAGCAGCACCGGGTGCGGCCCGACCTCGATGAAATGCGTGATGCCCTGCGCCAGCAAGCCCTGCAGCGCCTGCGCAAAGCGCACCGGCTGGCGCATGTGCGTGAGCCAGTAGTCGACGCGGCCGATCTCCGCCGCACCGATCGGCGCGCCGGTGACGTTGGAGACCAGCGCGATGCGCGGCTCGTGGAAGCGCACCGTCTCCAGCACGCGCCGGTAGGCCGGCAGCACCGGCTCGATCAGCGCCGAATGCGCCGCATGCGGAACGCGCAGCAGCTTGACGCGCACGCCGGCCGCCTCGAGCCGCTGCGTCGCCGCATCGACCGAGTGGCGCGGGCCGCTGATGACGAAATGCTCGGGGCCGTTGTAGGCGGCGATCGTCAGCGCGGCCGGGCCGTTCGCAAGCTCGGCCTGCACGACGGCCTCGGGCGCGAACACCGCCGCCATCGCGCCGTCGGCCGGCAGCTCGTGCGTCAGCCGGCCGCGTTCGATCACGCACTTGATGCCGTCTTCGAGCGACAGCATCCCCGACACGCAGGCGGCCGCGTACTCGCCGAGGCTGTGCCCCAGCAGCGCGACCGGCTCGATCCCCCACGACCGCCACAGCGCGGCCAGCGACACCTCGATCGCGAAGTTGACCGGCTGCGCCCACACCGTCTCGTTGATCGGCGAATGGGCTCCGGCGGGCGTGAAGATCACGTCGAGCAGCGGCCGCGGCAGCAGCGGCGCCGCAGCGGCGTGGCAGGCGTCCATCGCGGCGCGGAACACCGGCGCGCTGTCGTACAGCGCGCGGCCCATGCCGGCGTACTGCCCGCCCTGCCCGGTGAACAGGAAGGCGACCTGCGGCCGCGCCGCGCCTTCGAGCGTGCCGCGCGCGATGGCCGGGTCGTCGCTGCCGGCGAGGAAGCCGGCCAGGCCGGCGCGCAGTTCGTCGACGCTCGCCCCGGTGAGCGCGACGCGGTGCGAGAAATGCGAGCGGCCGGTGTTCGCGCTGAAGCACAGGTCGGCGGCCTCGACGCTCTCGTCGAGCTGCAGCAGCCGCGCCTCGTGGCGGCGCGCCAGGTCGAGCAGCGCACCGTCGTCGCGCGCCGACAGCGCCAGCACGTGGGCCGGCCGCAGCGGGCCGGCCGGCGGGGCGGCCAGCGACGGTGTCGGAGCCGCCTCGAGGATCACGTGCGCATTGGTCCCGCTGAAGCCGAACGAGCTGACGCCCGCGAGCCGGCGGCCGTCGATCTCCGGCCAGTCGGTCGCCTGCGTCGGCACCTGCACCGRCCAGTTCCAGTCGATGTGCGGGTTGCCCTGCGTGAAGTGCAGGTGCGGCGGGATCTGCGCGCGCTGCAGCGACAGCACCACCTTGATCACGCCGGCCAGCCCGGCCGCGGCCTCCAGGTGGCCGATGTTGGTCTTGACCGAGCCGACGCGCAGCGGCAGCGCCGGATCGCGCCCGCTGCCGAGCACCGCCGACAGCGCGCCGAGCTCGATCGGGTCGCCGAGCGGCGTGCCGGTGCCGTGCGCCTCGACGTAGCCGATCTGCCGCGCATCGACCCGGGCCGCGGCGAGCGCGGCGCGGATCACCGCCTCCTGCGCCGGGCCGTTCGGCGCGGTCA
>NZ_JBFUCB010000307.1:0-6989 GCF_056405435.1 Rhizobacter sp. P1_G5
ATGCCGGCCAGCTCCAGCTGCATCAGCAAGGTGTTGACCTGGGTCGGGACCGTCGCGCGACCGCTGTCGACGATGAGGTGGGCCGTCTCGCGATAGAGYGGGTCTCTTTGCGTGAACAGCTCCCGCAGCCGCGAGCGCGGATCTCCGACCTGCAACAGAGGCCGCTGCGTGTCGGTCCGCAGCCGGCGGTACAGCTCGTCCGGACTGCAGCGCAGGTAGACGACGTGACAGCGTTCGCGCAGCACCCTGCGATTGTCCACACGCAGCACGGCTCCGCCACCGGTCGCGAGCACGGTCCGGTCCAGCCCGCTCAGCTCGCCGATCACCGCGGACTCGATCTCGCGAAAGCGATCTTCGCCTTCACGCTCGAAGAAGCTGCGGATCGAACCGTCGATGCGCGTCTCGATGACGCCGTCGGAATCGCGAAAGTCCCAACCGATGCGGCGCGCCAGCTGGCGGCCGATCGTGGATTTGCCTGAGCCAGGCATGCCGACCAGCGCGAGCAACTCATGTCCCTCGCCGGGGCCGCTCATCGGCACATGCCCCCCGCCGCAAGCGGCCGGTCAGCTCGGCTTGGTCGGCGTCGCACTGACCTTCAAGGTCGTGAGGTGTTCCAGCGCGTCCTTCACGACCACCTGGACGGTCGTCATGCAGGCGCCATCCGCGACCGTCACCGTGAAGCTGCCGCCCCGGTTGCCAACACTGGTCGTGTTCAGCGTGATCCCGCTCGTGTTCGTGTTGTCGATGTGATAAGGAGCCACCCCGCCGTAGACGAAGATCTGTGCGGATCCGCCCAGACAGTTGGTGCCGTCACCCTGGAAGGTGATGTCGGTCGGCACTGTCTGGAGCGCCGTGGGCGACCCCGCCTCGTCATCGCCGCTCCCACCGCACGACGCCAGCGCGAGCGACATCAAGGTAGCCGCGGCAAGCCGATTGAGTACACCGTAGTTCATGTCAAGTACCTGATTTCTGGGGCCAGTCATATCAGCGCACCGCGGTGCGATCGCTCACAACCTTCGGTGTGATGAAGATCAACAGTTCGGTCTTCTTCGACGACTTCGTCTTGGTCTTGAAGAGGTTGCCGAGGAAGGGAATGTCGCCGAGGTAAGGCACCTTGGTCACGCTTTCCTGGTCGTCCTGCGTGAAGATGCCACCGATCACGACCGTGCCGCCATTCTCCACCAGGACCTGCGTGCGCACATGCTTGGTGTCGATGGCCAGGCCCTGCGATGTCACCTGCCCCACGGTGTCCTTGGTCACGTCGAGGTCGAGGATGACGTTGCCTTCCGGCGTGATCTGCGGCGTGACTTCAAGCTTCAGGTTCGCCTTGCGGAACTGGATGGCCGTCGCGCCGCTGGACGTGGCCGTCTGGTACGGCAGTTCCGTGCCCTGCTCGATCAGCGCCTTCACCTGGTCGGCCGTGATGACGCGCGGGCTCGACAGGATCTTGCCCTTGTTCTCGGCTTCCAGCGCGGACAGCTCCAGGTTCAGGAACCGATTGGCACCGACCCCGAACAGCGACAGCGCGAACGTCGCCGCGTTGTAGTCGTTCTGGCCGATGGCCGGCAGGCTGACGAAATTGGTATTGCTGTACACCAGCGGAGGAGTGACCTGCCCGGTCTGCACACCGATCGCATTGATGTTGCCGCCGACCCCGACCCGCATGTTGCCACCCGTGTTGAACCCGGGCACGCCACCATTGAGGCCGCGCAAGTCGGAGTAGCCCAGCTTCGCCCCCAGCGAGCGACCGAAGCTGTCGTTCGCTTCGACGATGCGCGCTTCGATCAGCACCTGCCGCACTGGCACGTCGATCTTGGTGATCATCGCCTGCACTTCCTCGAGCTTCGAGGGAATGTCGCTGACGAACAGCTGGTTGGTGCGGGTTTCGAAGATCACGCTGCCACGGGTCGTCAGGATGCGCGACGCGGTGCCACTGCCACCCGTCGTGTTCTGACCGGTCAGGCCCTTGGCCACTTCTTCGGCCTTCGTGTAGTTGAGCTGGAACGACTGCGTGCGCACCGGCTCCAGGTTGGCGATCTGCGCCTTCGCCTCGAGGTCGATCTTCTCTTTCGACGCGAGCTCATCCTTCGGGGCGATCCAGATCACGTTGCCCGACTTGCGCAGCCCCAGGCCCTTGGCCTGCAGGATGATGTCTAGCGCCTGGTCCCACGGCACATCCTTCAGGCGCAACGTCACGTTGCCGGTGACAGTGTCGCTCGTGACGACGTTGAAGTTGGTGAAGTCGGCAATGACCTGCAGCAGCGCGCGAACCTCGATGTTCTGGAAGTTCAGCGACAGCTTCTCGCCCGCATAACCCGGCCCCTGCACCAGCTTGTTCGGATCCTGCTTCTGCTGGCGCACTTCCAGCACGAACTGGTTGTCGGTCTGGTACGCGCTGTGCTCCCAGGCACCACGCGGCTCGACGACCATGCGCACACGGTCACCGTTCTGGAAGGTCGAGACGCTCTGCACCGGCGTGCCGAAGTCGGTCACGTCGAGCTTGCGTCGGAGGTTCTCCGGCAGGTTCGAGCGCAGGAATTCGACCACCAGGCTCTGKCCCTGCTGGCGGATGTCGACCCCGACCTGGTTGTTCGGCAGGTCGACCACGACCCGGCCCGCACCGTCCTGGCCGCGACGGAAGTCGATGCCCTTCAGCGGCATCGGCGCGTCGTTCAGATTCTCCGCAAAGCGGGTCGATTCACCCGCCACCGGCGCCTTGGCCGTGGCAGCGATGCCGCCCGCCGGTGCCGACGTTTCCATCACCACCACCAGCACCTTGCCTTCGAGCTGCGCCCGATAATTGGACGCCGTCTTGAGGTTCATGACCAGCCGCGTGCGATCACCCGACTGCGCGATGTTGATCGAGCGGATGTTGCCCTGGTTGATGTCCAGGTTCGACTTGCCCATCGCATTGCCGACCCCGGGCAGGTCGAGCGCGATGCGCGGCGGCGTCTGGACCGTGAAGCCGGTCGGCACCGCCGCCAGCGGCTCGGACAGTTCGATGCGCACGACCTCTGCACCCGCCTGTTGGGAGCTGTTGATGGACTGGATGGCGTTCTGCGCCCACGCAGACAAGGACGCACCGAAGAGCAACGCGAGCGCAACGCTTCGAACTTGCCACTTACCCATGATCTGTTTCTCCTGCATGTTCTTCACCGCGCCCGTTCCTGAAGCTGAAGAGAGCTCGTACGCTCGATCCACTCACCCGCCGCGTCCTGCACGATTTCGCGCAGCGAGACGTCCGTCTCGGAAATCTTGGTGACCTTGCCGTAGTTCTGGCCCAGGTAGTCACCCGTCTTCACCTGGTACAGCAGGTTGTCGACCCGCAGCAGCGCGTACGGGCGCCCCTGCTTGGTCACGCTGCCGACCATCGCCATGCTGTCCAGCGGATACGCTTCGAGCGGTTCCTTGCGGCGGTTGATCTCCGCAGCCAGCAACGAATTCGGTTGCCGCGATTCCTGCTTGATGGCCACCGTCAGCTTCTGCGTGCTGAACGGCTCGACGCCCGCGCCGGCCAGGTAGGCCTGCGGATTGAATTTCTTCGGCGGCGACAGCGGCGTCACGTTCGGCTTCACCTCGCGGCGTTGCTGCTCGATCCACTGCTGCAACTCGTCCTGCGCATCGCCACAGGCGGTCAGGGTGAGCGCCATGATGGCGCTCGCGCAGGCAGCTGCCGGCCAACGCATTGTGGTTCCCGTCATTTCTTCGCTCCCGCAGCCTTCGCCGCAGCCTGGCGCTGCGCTGTGATCTCGTTCGGATCCAGATAGCGGTAGGTTCTGGCCGTCGCATCCATGCCCAGCAATCCGGAAGCGTCCTTGCCGCCGGCAGCCGCGATCTGCATGTTGTGCAGCGTGACGATGCGCGAGAGGTTCGCCACATCGGCCGCGAACGCGCCGATGTCGTGGTAGCGCCCCGTCACCCGGATCGAGATCGGCAGTTCGGCGTAGTACTCCTTCACGAGCACCTGGCCGGGACGGAACAGTTCGAACTGCAAGCCGCGGCCGAGGCCCGCCTGGTTGATGTCCGACAGCAGCGCGTCCATTTCGGCCTTGCCGGGCAGCTGCTTCTCGAGCTGGGTCACGTATTCCTCGACCTGCAGCTTCTGCTTGCGCAATTCTTCGAGGTTCACGGCCTGCGCCAGCTTGCCCCGGTAGTCCTGCTTCAGGTTGGGTTCCTTGTCGCGCTCGGCCTGCAACTGCTCGTCGACACCGGCGAGCAGCAGGAACCAGCCCACCACGACCACCATGACGGCCAGCACGAGCCAGGTGGCAAGCTTGGGGAGCATCGGCCATTGGCCGGGTTCATTGGGATTCAGTCCCCGGAATTGCGAGGCGGCAGCCCCGAAGACCGAGTTCAGATCGACGTTGACGGATTTCGCTTTCGTTGCCATGGCGTCTCGATGGTCAGGGCTTCTTCGCAGCGACGGCGGCGCTGGCCGCGGCACCCGGCACGACGGCCGAGGCTGCAGCTGCGGCCGCGTCGACATCCTGCGGGCGCTTGATGGTCACGCGCATCGAGAAGTCGAACAGGCGCTTTTGCTCGCGGCTGGCCGTCTGCACGGTGGCCGCCTTGATCTCGACCAACTCCGGCTTCGTCAGCCATTCGGAGTTGTTGCTCGTGTTCCTCAGCAACTCGGACACGCGCTCGTTGGTCTGCGCGATGCCGGTCAGCTGCAGCACCTGGCCTTCCTGCTTGATGCTGCTGAAATAGACGCCTTCGGGCGTCTGCTTGACGAGTTCGTTGAGCACGTGAACCGGCAGGTTGCGATCGATCTGCAGGTCTTCGACCGCTTTCTGCCGTGCCTTGAGCGCGTCGATCTCGGCACGCAAGGACGCGATGTCCTTGATCTGCGCCTCGAGCTTGCGGATCTCCGCCGACAGGAATTCGTTGCGGTGGATCTGGTTCTCCGTCATCTGCTGCAGCACCAGGTACCACATGCCGACGGCTGCGAGACCCGCCGCGGCGGCCAGCGCCAAGCCCAGGAAGAAGGCCGCCTTGCGCCGCTTGCGCTTTTCTTCGCGGTGCGGAAGTAGGTTGATCAGAATCACTGCAAGAACCTCCGCATCGCCAGCCCACAGGCCGTGAGGTAGGAAGGCGCTTCACGGCGCAGCTTGCTCTCGCGGACCGCGGAGCCCAGCTTCATGTTTTCGAACGGATTGACGACCATCGATGCGAAGCCCGTCAGCTCGGTGACGCGGTCCTTCAGCCCCGGCAGGGTCGCCGTGCCACCAGCCAGCATCACGTAGTGCACCTTGTGGTGCGGCGTGCTGGTGAAGAAATACTGCAGCGCGCGCCCGATCTCCTGCGACAGGCTGTCGACGAACGGCACCAGCAGCGACGACTCGTAGTCTTCCGGCAACTCGGCCGAGAGCTTCTTCTGCTCGGCCTCCTCGAACGAGAAGCCGTACTGGCGGGAGATCAGCTGCGTCAGCTGCGAACCGCCGAAGGCCTGGTCGCGGTCGTAGAGCATCTCTTCGTCGCGCAGCACCTTCAGGCTGGTGGTGTCGGCACCGATCTCGAACAGCGCGACGAGGGCGTCCTTGCCCTCGTTCGGCAGCGCCTCGATCAGCCGGCCCATCGCCAGGCGCGAGGCATGCGACTCGATGTCGARCACCGCGGGCTTCAGGCCGGCGGCTTCCGCCAGGCCTTGACGGTCCTGCACGCGATCCTTGCGCGACGCGGYGATCAGCACCTCGACATCGCCCACCGACGTGGGGCTCGGGCCGACCACGGAGAAGTCAAGACTCACCTCGTCGAGCGAGAACGGGATGTATTGGTTGGCTTCGGATTCGACCTGCAGCTCGAGCTCTTCTTCGCGCAAGCCGGCGGGCAGCATGATCTTCTTCGTGATCACCGCCGATTGCGGCATCGCGAGCACGACCTGCTTGGTCTTGGTGCCGCTCTTGGTGACCACGCGGCGGACGGCATCGGCCACCTCGTCGAATTTCTCGATCTGGCCGTCGGTGATCCAGCCCTTCTCGAAGCTCTCGGAGGCGAAACGCTCGAGTACATATTCACCGGAGGCACTTTGGCCCAACTCGACCAGCTTCACACTGGACGAGCTGATATCCAAGCCGATCATCGGTGGATGCTTTCGGCCTAACAACAGGTCTAGGAAGCTCAAGGGGCCATCTCCCAACGCGACACGAATCGACGACCGAATTGGCTGTGATACGTGCGCTGGATTGTTAAGAAGTTACTTCAATGCTAGCAGTAAACCCTTTGTGCACCAAAGATTTTTCCTTTTCTTGCAACCCGTCCTCGTTGCGAAATCGTGACGGATTCTGGAGCCAAAAATTGTCATTCCGGGTCAACCCTAGGCACCCGGCGACACAAGCTGCCAAGCAGTTCACGGTCGATGCGGACCGGTCAAAGTCGCTTCATATAATCGTCGCGACCACTGTTGGAGTCCCATGAGCGAATCCGAGGGCCCGTCCGAGCGCCCGGCAGCCAGCCCGAACCGCCGATCGTCTTTTTCTGCCACCTCGCCCTTGCCCAACTGGGCTCGCTGGCTGGGCCGTGCGCTGTTGTGGTTGGTGGGGGGTGCGCTGGCCGGCGTGCTTGCGCTGCTGCTGGTGATCGGTATCGCGCTGTCGGTGGCGTATCCGAACCTCCCGCAGGTCAGCGGCCTCGTCGACTACCGGCCGAAGCTGCCGATGCGCGTCTATTCGGCCGACGGCGTGCTGCTCGGCGAGTACGGCGAGGAGCGCCGCAACTTCACGCCGCTCGCCCAGGTGCCCAAGGTCATGCAGGACGCGGTGCTCGCGATCGAGGACGCGCGCTTCTACCAGCACGGCGGCGTCGACTACAAGGGCGTGCTGCGGGCCGGCCTCGCGCAGTTCAACGAGTCGCGCAGCCAGGGCGCCTCGACGATCACGATGCAGGTGGCGCGCAACTTCTATCTCTCCACCGAGAAGACGTTCACCCGCAAGATCTACGAGATCCTGCTGGCGCTGAAGATCGAGAGCCTGCTCAGCAAGGACCAGATC
>NZ_JBFUCB010000308.1:0-6943 GCF_056405435.1 Rhizobacter sp. P1_G5
CTCGATGTACAACACGCCGCCCACCTACTCGATCTACATCGCCGGGCTGGTGTTCCAGTGGCTGAAGGCGCAGCGCGAAGGCGCGGCCGCGGGCGTCGCGGCGATGGAGCAGCGCGCGATCGCCAAGGCCGGGCTGCTCTACGGCTACCTCGACGGCTCGGAGTTCTACGTGACCCACGTCGATCCCGGCAGCCGCTCGCGCATGAACATTCCCTTCTTCCTGCGCGACGAATCGCTGAACGACGCCTTCCTGGCCGGCGCGAAGGAGCGCGGGCTGCTGCAGCTGAAGGGCCACAAGAGCGTCGGCGGCATGCGCGCGAGCCTGTACAACGCGATGCCGCTGGCCGGCGTGCAGGCGCTGGTGGCGTACATGCGAGAATTCGCCGCGCGCCATGGCTGACCCGACACCTGCCCCCCACCCTGACCTGCTGGCCCTTCGCACCCAGATCGACCGCGTCGACAGAGAGTTGCTGGGCCTGCTGAACCAGCGCGCCCAGTTCGCGCTGCACGTCGGCGAGCTGAAGAAGAAGGAAGGCTCGGTCGCGTTCCGCCCCGAGCGCGAGGCCCAGGTGATCGACGGCCTGAAGCAGGTCAACCCCGGCCCGCTGGCCAACGACAGCGTCGCACCGATCTGGCGCGAGATCATGTCGGCCTGCCGCGCGCTCGAGACCCCCACCCGCGTCGCCTACCTCGGCCCGTCGGGCACCTTCAGCGAGCTCGCGGTGCTCGGCTTCTTCGGCTCGTCGATCGTCAAGGTGCCCTGCGCCAACTTCGACGAGGTGTTCCATGCCGTCAGCGCCGGCTCGGCCGACTTCGGCGTGGTGCCGGTCGAGAACTCGACCGAGGGCGTGGTCACGCGCTCGCTCGACCTGTTCCTGACGACGCCGCTGTTCATCATCGGCGAGACCAGCCTGTTCGTGCGGCACAACCTGCTGCGCCGCGAGAACGCGCTCGAGAACCTGACGGCCGTGTGCGCGCACCCGCAGGCATTGGCGCAGTGCCACGGCTGGCTCAGCAACCACCTGCCGAACGTCGAACGCCGCCCGGTCGCGAGCAATGCCGAAGGCGCCCGGCTCGCCCAGCAGGACGCCAGCATCGCCGCGATCGCGAGCGAACGTGCCGCCAGCGAGTTCGGCCTGCACATCGTCGCGCCGGCCATCCAGGACGACGCGCACAACCGCACCCGCTTCACGGTACTCGCCCACCCGCACCAGCATCCGCAGCCGAAGGCCTCGGGCCACGACTGCACCAGCCTGATCGTGTCGGTGGCCAACAAGCCCGGCGCGGTGCACGACATGCTGGTGCCGCTGAAGCGCCATGGCGTCTCGATGACGCGTTTCGAATCCCGCCCTGCGCGGTCCGGCCAGTGGGAGTACTACTTCTACGTCGACCTGCAGGGCCACCCCGACGAGCCCCACGTCGCAGCCGCGTTGAGCGAGCTGCGCGAGGTGTGCGCCTTCTTCAAGGTGCTCGGCACCTATCCCATCGACGTCCATTGACCATGTTCAACCAACTCGGCGTGATCGGTGTCGGCCTGATGGGCGGCTCGTTCGCACTCGCCTTGAAGCGGGCCGGGCTGGTCAAGCGCGTGGTCGGCTACAGCAAGTCGCCCTCCACCACCGAGCGCGCCCGCAAGATGGGCGTGATCGACGTGGCCGCCGAATCGGCGCTGCTCGCGGTGTCGGGCTCCGACATCGTGCTGATGGCGGTGCCGGTGTCGGCCACCGAGGCCACCTTCAAGGCAATCCGCCACCTGGTGGAGCCGAACGTGCTGTTCATGGACGTCGGCTCGACCAAGCGCGACGTGGTCGATGCGGCCCGCCGCGTGCTGAAGGAGCGCGTCAGCGCGTTCGTGCCGGCGCACCCGATCGCCGGCAAGGAAGTGGCCGGCGTCGCGCATGCCGATGCGTCGCTGTACACCGGGCGGCAGGTGATCATCACGCCGCTGCCGCAGACCTCGCCCGAGCTGGTGCAGAAGGCGACCGACGTGTGGTCGGGGATCGGCGCGCAGGTGCTGCGCATGACGGCCGAGAACCACGACGCCGCGTTCGCCGCCGTCAGCCACCTGCCGCACATGCTGGCCTTCGCGTTCTTCAGCTCGGTCGCGAAGCAGCCGGCCGGCAAGGATTTCCTGTCGCTGGCAGGCCCCGGTTTCCGCGATTTCACGCGCATCGCCGCGAGCGACCCCGAGGTCTGGCGCGACATCCTGATGTCGAACCGCGAAGAGATCCTGAAGCAGTCGATGCGCTTCCGGCACACGCTGGATGCGCTCGAGCACGTCATCAAGACCGGCAACGCGGAGGCGCTCGAAGGGCTGATCCGCAATGCGTCCGAAGCGCGCTCCGGCTGGCAGATGGGCGCGGGCAAGCCCGGCTCCTCGCGTTGAATTCCTGACCCCGCAGCGCGATGGTGCGCTGCCTTCGGCCGCCCATCGACCATGTTCTCGACACCCTTCATCGATCTTCCCCCGCTGGCATCCGCCGGCGGCAGCATCCGCCTGCCCGGCTCGAAGAGCATCTCCAACCGCGTGCTGCTGCTGGCCGGCCTCAGCGCCGGCACGACGGTGGTGCACGACCTGCTGGATTCCGACGACACCCAGGTGATGCTGGCCGCGCTGCGCGAACTCGGTTGCGGCGTCGAGGCCGATGGCAGCGCCTGGCGCATCACCGGRCTCGGCGGCCGGCTCGCGACGCGCGAGGCCAGCTTGTTCCTCGGCAACGCCGGCACCGCGATGCGCCCGCTGACGGCCGCGCTGGCGGTGCTGGCCGCCACGCAGAACGGCCGCTTCGAGCTGCGCGGCGTGCCGCGCATGCACGAGCGCCCGATCGGCGACCTGGTCGACGCGCTGCGCCAGCTCGGCTGCAACATCACCTCGCTCGGCCAGGAAGGCTACCCGCCGCTGCGGCTCGCCGCCGCCGACCTGCGGCTGAACACCGCGCAGCCGATCCGCGTGCGCGGCGACGTCTCCAGCCAGTTCCTGACCGCGCTGCTGCTCGCGCTGCCGCTGGTGTCGGCCGAGCATGCGGTGACGATCGAGGTCGACGGCGAGCTGATCTCGAAGCCCTACGTCGACATCACGCTGAACCTGCTGGCGCGCTTCGGCATCCAGGTGCGCCGCGACGGCTGGCAGCGCTTCGTGATCCCGCAGGGCAGCGCCTACCGCTCGCCCGGCAGCATCCATGTCGAGGGCGATGCGTCGTCGGCCTCGTACTTCGTCGCGCTGGGGGCGATCGCCGCCTTCGACGGGCGGGCGCTGCGCATCGAAGGCGTCGGCGACGATTCGATCCAGGGCGACCTGCGCTTCATCGACGCCGCCCGCGCAATGGGCGCCGACGTGCGCAGCGGCCCCGGCTGGCTGGAGGTGCGCCGCGGCGTCTGGCCGCTGAAGGCGATCACGCTGGATTGCAACCACATCCCCGACGCCGCGATGACGCTGGCGGTGATGGCGCTGTACGCCCAGGGCACGACGCGCCTCGAGAACATCGCCAGCTGGCGCGTGAAGGAGACCGACCGCATCGCCGCGATGGCGACCGAGCTGCGCAAGCTCGGCGCAGCGGTCACCGAAGGGCCGGATTTCATCGAGGTGACGCCGCCGGCCGCCTGGCGCGCGGCCGCCATCCACACCTACGACGACCACCGGGTCGCGATGTGCTTCTCGCTGGCCGCGTTCAACCCGCTGGTGGGCGGTGCCGTTCCGGTGCGCATCCTCGATCCGCGCTGCGTCGCGAAGACCTTCCCCGACTACTTCGAGGCGCTGTTCGGCGTCGCACAGCCCGGCCCGGCCGGCGTGCCGGTGATCACGATCGACGGCCCGACCGCCTCCGGCAAGGGCACGCTCGCGAGCGCGGTCGCGCAGGCGCTGGGCTATCACTTCCTCGATTCCGGTGCGCTGTACCGGGCGACCGCGCTGTCGGCGCTGGATGCCGGCGTCGCCGAGACCGACGAGCCCGGCCTCGCGAAGATCGCCGCCGACCTGCAGCTGGCGTTCCACGACCAGCGGATCTGGCTGGCCGGCCGCGATGTGAGCGATGACCTCCGCCAGGAGCTTGTCGGCGCGATGGCGTCCAAGGTGTCGGCCTGGCCGGCCGTCCGGCAGGCGCTGTACGAGCTGCAACTGTCACACCGCCGCCTGCCCGGCCTGGTGGCCGACGGGCGCGACATGGGAACGGTGATCTTCCCCGGCGCCGACCTGAAGGTGTTCGTCGTCGCCAGCGCTGCCGTGCGGGCCGAACGGCGCCATAAGCAGTTGATTTCTAAGGGAATTTCGACTAGTATCGATGACCTTCGAGCCGACCTTGAAGCGCGCGACGCCCGGGATCAGAACCGGGCGGTTTCGCCTTTGAAGCCGGCCGAGGGAGCGAAGGTGCTCGACAACTCGGCACTGACCGTCGACGAATGCGTCAAGGCAGTGCTGGATTGGTGGGAAGCTTCGCGAAAGTTCGGTTGAAGTCTGCGCGGGCAGGCCCAACTGATTTGGCTGGCCCGCTGCTTCCCCTCCTGCACCGCTCTTGCCTCAACAAGAGACGTGCGCCGAGGCAGCGGTTCTACAACCTAACCGCAACGCAAGTTGCACCCGGAAATCCACATGCCTCAAACCCAAACCGCCACCAACCAAGGCGGCGAATCCTTTGCCGCCCTGTTCGAAGAATCGCTGAAGCGCTCGGAAATGCGCAGTGGCGAGGTCATCACCGCCGAAGTGGTGCGTGTCGACTACAACTTCGTGGTGGTGAACGCAGGCCTCAAGTCCGAAGCCTACGTGCCCATTGAAGAATTCAAGAACGACCAGGGCGAGCTCGAAGTCCAGGTCGGCGATTTCGTGTCGGTGGCCATCGACGCGATCGAAAACGGCTACGGCGACACCATCCTGTCGCGCGACAAGGCCAAGCGCCTGGCCTCGTGGCTGTCGCTCGAGAACTCGCTCGAATCCGGCGAGTTCGTGACCGGCACCGTGAACGGCAAGGTCAAGGGCGGCCTGACCGTGCTGGTCAACGGCATCCGCGCCTTCCTGCCCGGCTCGCTGCTCGACACGCGCCCGGTCAAGGACATGAGCCCGTTCGAGGGCAAGACCATGGAGTTCAAGGTCATCAAGCTCGACCGCAAGCGCAACAACGTCGTGTTGTCGCGCCGTGCCGTGGTCGAAGCCTCGATGGGCGAAGRACGCGCGAAGCTGCTCGAAACCCTGTCCGAAGGCGCGATCGTCAACGGCGTGGTCAAGAACATCACCGAATACGGTGCGTTCGTCGACCTGGGCGGCATCGACGGCCTGCTGCACATCACCGACATGGCCTGGCGCCGTGTCCGCCACCCGAGCGAAGTCGTTCAGGTCGGCCAGGAACTGCAGGCCAAGGTCCTCAAGTTCGACGCCGAGAAGAACCGCGTCTCGCTGGGCATCAAGCAGCTGGGCGACGACCCGTGGCACGGTGTTTCGCGCCGCTACCCGAACGGCACGCGCCTGTTCGGCAAGATCACGAACATCGCCGACTACGGTGCGTTCGTCGAGATCGAGCCGGGCATCGAAGGCCTGGTGCACGTCTCCGAAATGGACTGGACCAACAAGAACGTCGCCCCCAGCAAGATCGTCTCGCTGGGCGACGAGGTCGAAGTCATGGTCCTCGAGATCGACGAAGACAAGCGCCGCATCAGCCTGGGCATGAAGCAGTGCAAGGCCAACCCGTGGGAAGAGTTCTCGACCACGGTGCAGCGCGGCGACAAGGTCAAGGGACCCGTCAAGTCGATCACCGACTTCGGCGTGTTCGTGGGCCTGGCTGCCGGCATCGACGGCCTGGTGCACCTGTCCGACCTGTCGTGGAACGAGCCGGGCGAAGCCGCGGTCCGCAACTACAAGAAGGGCCAGGAAGTCGAAGCCGTGGTTCTGGCTGTCGATGTCGAGCGCGAGCGCATCTCGCTGGGCATCAAGCAGCTCGACTCCGATCCGTTCACGAGCTACACCTCGGTCAATGACCGCGGCATGATCGTCAACGGCAAGGTCAAGACGGTCGACGCGCGCGGCGCCGAGATCCAGCTGAACGACGACGTCACCGGCTACCTGCGTGCTTCCGAAATCAGCCGCGACCGCGTCGAAGACGCGCGCAACGTGCTGAAGGAAGGCGACGAAGTCTCGGCGCTGATCATCAACATCGACCGCAAGACGCGTTCGATCCAGTTGTCGATCAAGGCCAAGGACAACGCCGACCAGCAGGAAGCGATGCAGCGCCTGTCGACCACGAACGAGCGCGAGACCGCCGGTACCACCAGCCTGGGCGCCCTGCTGCGCGCCAAGCTGGACAACCAGAACAACGGCTGATCCCGTCGTTCCCCTGACCGAACCCTGAGGATCAACAGGACCCATGACGCGTTCCGATCTCGTGACCCGGCTGGCAGAGCAGTTCAGCCAGCTGACGCATCGCGACACCGAGTTCGCCGTCAAGACCATCCTGGATGCGATGTCCGATGCGCTCGCGCGCGGGCACCGCATCGAGATCCGCGGGTTCGGCAGTTTCTCGATCAACCGCCGCCCGCCGCGGGTGGGGCGCAATCCCCGCTCCGGCGAGCAGGTGGTGATTCCCGAGAAGCTGGTTCCGCATTTCAAACCCGGCAAGGCCTTGCGCGAAGCCGTCGACGAGCAGGTTCCGCTCGAGGACGACCAGCCGATGCCGATCACGCCGCTGACGGGCACCTGAGCCCGCTCCGCGTGCGCTGCGCGCCGCCGACCTAGAATCGGCCGCCATGATGCGCATCGCCGTCTGGCTCTTCCGAGCCTTCATCTTCTTCAGCCTCTTCGCGTTCGCGCTGAACAACCAGCACGACGCCACCGTGCGCTGGTTCTTCGGCCAGGAATGGCATGCCCCGATGGTGTTCGTCGTGCTGACCGCCTTCGCGTTCGGCTGCGCCTTCGGCGTGCTCGCGATGGTGCCGAGCTGGTGGCGCAACCACCGCCTCGCAC
>NZ_JBFUCB010000309.1:0-6923 GCF_056405435.1 Rhizobacter sp. P1_G5
GTGGTGGCGCGCATGATCGAGCTGCTGATGGCGAGCCCCGCCGCACGCGCGCGGCGCACGCTGGGCCGCACGCTGGAGATCGGCACCGGCTGCGGCTACCAGGCGGCGGTGCTCGCGCAGCTGTCGCGGCAGGTGCTGTCGGTGGAGCGGCTCAAGCCGCTGCACGACAAGGCGCGCGAGCTGCTGGCGCCGTTGCGCTTGACGGACATCCGGCTGGTGTATGGTGACGGGATGCGGGGCCACCCGCCGAACGCGCCGTACGACAGCATCATCTCGGCGGCCGGCGGCGACAATCTGCCGCAGGCCTGGCTCGATCAACTGGCCGTCGGCGGCCGTCTGGTGGCCCCGGTGCAGCGGGCTGCAGGGCAGGGCCAGGTGCTGGTGGTGGTCGACAGAACAGAGGGTGGATACGAGCGCGCGGTTCATGAGGCCGTGCTGTTCGTCCCCCTAAAATCAGGAACGGATTGATGACAGTGGCAGTGATGGCAAGCACCTCGACTCCCGCGGCCGCGCGCCGCCATTCGACCGGCCCCCGAGCGATCGCGATCGTGCTGGCGGCGCTTGCCCTCGCGGCCTGTTCGTCGCCGAAGTACCACGCGCCGGTCGAGGATCGTGGTGGCACGCGGGCGCCGGTCACGACGGCCGGCGGTACGGCGGTCGCGACACCGGCACCGGTGGTCGGCACGCCGGAGGCCGTGAAGCCGCTGCCCGGCGCCGAGAACGCCGGCAAGCCGGGCTTCTATTCGGTGAAGCCGGGCGACACGATGATCCGCATCGGGCTCGAGACCGGCCAGAACTGGAAAGACCTGATCAAGTGGAACAACCTCGACAACCCGAACGTCATCGAGGTCGGCCAGGTGCTGCGCGTCGTGCCGCCGGGTGCCGACCCGAATGCGGTGGCCACGCGCGGCGTGACGGCTGCAAAGGTCGACGTGAAGCCGCTCGATGCGCCGCGGCCCGCGTCGGGGGCTTCGGCCGCCACGACGCCGGTCGCGATTGCCACGGCCCCGGCCGCCACGCCGCCCGCCGCGCGCGATGACGACGACATCAACTGGCAGTGGCCCGCCACCGGTGCGGTGGTGGCCGGCTTCGACGACGTGCGCAGCAAGGGCCTGTCGATCTCCGGCAAGCCCGGCGACCCGGTGCTGGCGGCCGCCGATGGCCGCGTCGTCTACGCCGGCTCCGGCCTGCGCGGCTACGGCAACCTCGTGATCCTGAAGCACAACAACACCTTCCTGACGGCCTACGCGCACAACCAGGCGCTGCTGGTCAAGGAAGACCAGACCGTGCGCCGCGGCCAGAAGATCGCCGAGATGGGCGCCACCGATTCCGACCGGGTGGCGCTGCACTTCGAGATCCGCAAGCTCGGCAGGCCGATCGATCCCGCCAAGCTCCTGCCGCCACGCTGAGGCGCGGCCCACCTTCCACCAGCCCGGGCAACAGCATGGTCAAGAAGCGCAGCACACTGAACGGGCATGCGCTGGGCCATGACACCGGTGCGCGGCCGCCGCTGCCGGCGCTGAAGGTGGACGCGGCGCAGGCCGAGCCGGTGGAATCCGCAGCCGAGGCCGATCCGCAGGGTGATCCGCACGACCACGCCGAGCTGCCGTCCGACGACGTGCGTCCGGTGATCGAGATCGCGGCGGGCGAGGGCGAGGTCGGCAACACGCTGCAGACCTACCTGCGCGACATCCGCCGCGCGCCGCTGCTGACGCCGCAGGAAGAATTCGACACCGCGACGCGGGCCCGCGCCGGCGATTTCAGTGCGCGCCAGTCGATGATCGAGCGCAACCTGCGGCTGGTGGTCAGCATCGCGAAGAACTACCTCGGGCGCGGCCTGCCGATGACCGACCTGATCGAGGAGGGCAACCTCGGGCTGATGCATGCGATCAGCAAGTTCGAGCCGGAGCGTGGCTTCCGCTTCTCGACCTACTCCTCATGGTGGATCCGCCAGAGCATCGAGCGCGCGATCATGCACCAGGCCCGGCTGGTGCGGCTGCCGGTGCACGTGGTGCGCGAGCTCAATCATGTGCTGAAGGCGCGCCGCGCGCTCGAGGCCGACGGCACGCATGGCGACGGCACCGACAAGCCGGTGCGGGTCGAGGACATCGCGCAGCGCGTCGGCCGGCCGGTGCAGGAGGTGAGCGAGCTGCTGAAGTTCGCCGAGCTGCCGGCCTCGCTCGATGCGCCGATCGACCGAGAGAACTCCGAATCGATGATCGACAGCGTGGCCGACGAAGGCGCGAGCGATCCGCTGTCGACCACGCTGAACCACGAGATCGACGTGCTGCTGCAGCACGGCCTGGACGAGCTGAACGAGCGCGAGCGCGAGGTGCTGTCGGGCCGCTACGGCCTGCGCGACCGCGAACCCGAGACGCTGGAGGTGCTGGCCGAGCGGCTGGGCCTGACGCGCGAGCGCATCCGGCAGATCCAGCAGGAGGCGCTGGTGAAGCTCAAGCGCCGCATGGCGCGCAGCGGGATCGATCGCGACTCGATTTTCTAGGCACCCCTGCGGTGCTGAGACAATCGAGGGATGACAGCAAGCGATGAATGGCTGACGGTCGAGTCCCTCGACCTCGAAGCGCAAGGCGTGGCGCACAACGCGGAAGGCAAGGTGGTGTTCATCGAGGGCGCATTGCCCGGTGAGCAGGTCCAGGTCAGCGTGGGGCGCCGCAAGAACAACTGGGAGCAGGCGACGATGACGGCGCTGCGCCGCGAGAGCTCGCAGCGCGTGACGCCGGCGTGCCGGCATTTCGGCACCTGCGGCGGCTGCAAGATGCAGCACTTCCATGTGGGCGCGCAGGTCGCGACCAAGCAGCGGGCGCTCGAAGACGCGCTGTGGCACCTCGGCAAGACGAAGGCCGAGCGCGTGCTGCGGCCGATCGAGGGGCCGGCCTGGGGCTACCGCTACCGGGCGCGCCTGTCGGTGCGCCACGTCGTCAAGAAGGGCACGGTGCTGGTGGGCTTCCACGAGCGCAAGTCCAGCTATGTGGCCGACATGGACAGCTGCGAGGTGTTGCCGCGTCACCTGAGCGATCTGCTGCTGCCGCTGCGCACGCTGATCGGCGCGATGGACCAGCGTGATCGGCTGCCGCAGATCGAGGTGGCGATCGGCAGCGAGGTCACGGCGCTGGTGCTGCGGCACCTCGAGCCGCTGAGCGGCGGCGACCTGCAGCGCCTGCGCGAGTTCGCGGCGGCGCATGGCATCCAGTGGTGGCTGCAGCCCAAGGGGCCGGACACGGTTCAACTGCTCGATGCGGACGGCCCGCCACTCGCCTACGACCTGCCGGAGTTCGGCATCACGATGCCGTTCAAGCCGACCGACTTCACGCAGGTCAACCACCAGATCAACCAGGTGCTGGTGTCGCGGGCGCTGAAGCTGCTCGCGGCCGGGGTCGACGAGCGGGTGATCGACTGGTTYTGCGGSCTSGGCAATTTCACGCTGCCGATCGCGACGCAGGCGCGCGAGGTGCTCGGCATCGAAGGCAGCGAATCGCTGGTGGCGCGCTCGCGCGAGAACGCGCAGGTGAACCGGCTCGCGCACAAGACCTCGTTCGTCGCGCGCAACCTGTTCGAGATCACGCCGGCCGAACTGGCCGGGTATGGCAATGCGCAGAAATGGCTGGTCGATCCGCCGCGCGAAGGGGCGTTCGCGCTCGCGAAGGCGCTGGCCGACCTGCATGCGGATCCGGCGCTGGCGCCCGGATTCGTGCCGCCGCAGCGCATCGTCTACGTGAGCTGCAACCCGGCGACGCTGGCGCGCGATGCCGGGCTGCTGGTGCATCAGGCGGGCTACCGCTGCACGGCGGCCGGCGCGGTGAACATGTTCCCGCACACGGCGCATGTGGAGAGCATGGCGGTGTTCGAGCGGGGCTGATCGGCAGCACCAAAAAGCGAAAGGGCCCCGGAGGGCCCTTTTTCTTGCGCGGTCAGCGGATGCGCTTATTCGCGGTCGCCGCCGAAGATGCCGAGGATGTTCAGCAGGCTGACGAAGACGTTGTAGACATCCAGGTAGATCGCGAGCGTCGCGGTCACGTAGTTCGTCTCGCCGCCGTCGACCACGCGCTTCAGGTCGTACAGCATGAAGGCCGAGAAGATCACGACCGCGAGGGCCGACACGGTCAGCGACAGCGCCGGCATCTGCAGCCAGATGTTGGCGATGCTCGCGACGATCAGGCCGATCACGCCGACCATCAGGAACTTGCCCCAGCTGGAGATGTCACGCTTGATGGTCGTGGCCAGCGTCGCCATCGAGATGAACACCACCGAGGTGCCGCCGAAGGCCATCATGATCAGCTGGCCGCCGTTCTTGTAGCTGCCGAGCACGCGCCCGATCGTCAGTGACAGCATCACGCCCATGAAGAACGTGAAGGCCAGCAGCAGCACGACGCCGGTCGGCGAATTCTTGGTCTTGTCGATCGCGAAGAAGAACGCGATCGCGCCGCCGAAGAACAGCGCCAGCGTCATGAACGGGCTGGCACGCGCGACGTCGGCGAAGCCGAAGGCCATGCCGGCCCAGGCGCCGATGACGGTCGGCACCATCGACAGTGCCAGCATCCAGTAGGTGTTGCGAAGAACCCGGTTGCGCTGTTCAGCGCTCGGAACCGAGCCGAGGTAGTCGCCGTAGGCGGCTTGCAGGTTGTCGTTCATGAATCCTCCAGGGGGTGGAACCAGGGGTGTGGACCCGGACGGCGCATTGTAGTTCCCGGTTACACGTGACATGAGCGGACATGAAGACCGCCCGTGGATTCGTTGGCGCCGGCGCAGGGGTGATCTGCCCGGGCAGGCCTTGGTGGCGGCCGGCGTGACGCACTACAGTGCGGCTTTCCCAACTCCTGCCCCTGCGCATGAACAGCAAACCCGTGTTGACCCTCGACGACGTGAAGCGCATCGCCGCCGCCGCCGAGGCCGAGGCCTTGAAGAACCAATGGGCCGTGACGATCGCGATCGTCGATGACGGCGGGCACCTGCTGTGGCTGCAGCGGCTGGACGGCGCCGCGCCGATCTCGTCGCACATCGCCCCGGGCAAGGCCCGCACCGCGGCGGTCGGCCGGCGCGAGAGCAAGGTCTACGAGGACATGATCAACCAGGGCCGCAGCGCGTTCCTGAGCGCACCGACGCTGGAGGGCATGCTCGAAGGCGGCGTGCCGATCCTGGTGCAGGGCCAGTGCGTGGGTGCGGTGGGGGTCAGCGGCGTGAAATCGAGCGAGGACGTGCAGGTCGCGAAGGCAGGGATCGCCGCGCTCTGATCAGGCAGCGATCTTCAGCGGGATGATCGCCATGCCGCCTTGCGCGCCGGTGGCGGTCTCGAACACCTCGCGGGCGCAGTCTTCGCAGCGCCCGCAGCAGGTGGCGACGCCGGTTTCCAGCTGCAGCGAATCAAAGCTGTCGCAGCCACCGCGAACATGCCGTTCGATGTCCCTGTCGGATACGCGTTCGCAGACACACACGATCATCAGATGCACTCCCGGCCGCCGAGCGAGGGCCGATGGAGTGCATCTTAAACAAGAACGATTCGCAACTCAAGGCCGAGGACATCCCCGCACCGCGGGGGTGCGAGGAATCGGTCACGGGGGCTCAGGCCTCGACTTCACCCATTTGTGACTGGRGGTAGTTCTGCAGGCCGRCCTTGTCCACCAGGTCGAGCTGCGTCTCCAGGAAGTCGATGTGCTCCTCGGTGTCGTCGAGGATGCCCTGCAGCAGGTCGCGCGAGACGTAGTCGCGCACCGTCTCGCAGTGGGCGATGCCGTCCTTGATGGTGGCCTGCGCGCCCTGTTCGGACTTCAGGTCGCATTGCAGGATCTCGACGGTGTCCTCGCCGACCATCAGCTTGCCCAGGTCCTGCAGGTTCGGCAGCCCGTCGAGCGTGAAGATGCGCGTCATCAGCTGGTCGGCATGCTTCATCTCGCCGATCGACTCGGCGTATTCCTTGGCTGCGAGCTTGTCGAGGCCCCAGTGCTTCAGCATCCGGTAGTGCAGGAAGTACTGGTTGATCGCGGTGAGCTCGTTCTTCAGCTGCGCGTTCAGGTGTTCGATGACTTTCGGGTCGCCCTTCATGTGTGGCTCCTTCTTGTTGGGTGAGAGGTCGGATCAGCGCGCATTATCAGAGCCGAACAGCCCGCAACGAAGCGCAAATCCGAGCGATGTGCTCGCGTTGCAAGCGGCAATCGCTCGCATTCGTGTGATGCCTGCGCGGCTCAGGGTCAACCCTCGAAGCTCGTCTATAATCCCGCGGTTTACCTGCAACCCGCCCGCCCCAGCGAAACCCTCGCCGTTTCCTGTCGAAAACTCCCCCAGTTTTCTCCCCGGTCCGACGCTCGAGATGAGCAGAGCTGGGCGCGCACCAACGGAGATACGTGTGCCGCCTCAACTGCTGACAAACCCAGGACAGGCTCTGCTGGCACTCGCGGACGGAACTGTCTTTCAGGGCGTCTCGATCGGTGCGCCCGGCGAGACCATCGGCGAAGTGGTGTTCAACACCGCGCTGACCGGCTATCAGGAAATCCTGACCGACCCGAGCTACTGCCGCCAGATCGTCACGCTGACCTATCCGCACATCGGCAACTACGGTGTCAACGATGAGGATGTGGAAGCCAGCCGCGTGTTCGCGGCCGGCCTGATCATCAAGGATCTGCCGTTGCTCGCGTCGAACTTCCGCCAGACCATGACGCTGGCGCAGTACCTGCAACGCGAAGGCACGGTGGCCATCGCCAACATCGACACCCGCCGCCTGACCCGCGTGCTGCGCACCCGCGGCGCGCAGAACGGCTGCATCGTCACGCTGGCCGCCGGCCAGGTGGTGACCGATGCGATCCGCAACGATGCCATCGCCAAGGCCAAGGCCGCGCCCAGCATGGCCGGGCTCGACCTGGCCAAGGTGGTCAGCGAGACCAAGCCCTACGACTGGACCGAGACCGAATGGA
>NZ_JBFUCB010000310.1:0-6884 GCF_056405435.1 Rhizobacter sp. P1_G5
GGATCCGGGTCGCGTGTTCCCGGGCAAGAAGATGTCCGGCCAGATGGGCGACGTCACCAAGACCGTCCAGAACCTCGACGTCGTCCGCATCGACGAAGCCCGCCAGCTGCTGCTGGTCCGTGGCGCCGTGCCGGGCGCGAAGAACGGCCACGTGGTCGTGCGCCCCGGTATCAAGGTGAAGGCCAAGAAGGGAGCCAACTGATGCAACTCGAGCTCCTCAACGATCAAGGCCAGGCGACCTCCAAGGTCGACGCGCCCGACACCGTGTTCGCCCGTGACTACAACGAAGCCCTGGTCCACCAGGTCGTCGTCGCGTTCCAGGCCAACGCCCGCCAAGGCACGCGCGCCCAGAAGGACCGCGCCGTCGTGAAGCACTCGACGAAGAAGCCGTGGCGCCAGAAGGGTACGGGCCGCGCCCGTGCCGGTATGACCTCGTCGCCGCTGTGGCGCGGGGGCGGTCGGATCTTCCCGAACAGCCCGGACGAGAACTTCACGCAGAAGGTCAACAAGAAGATGTACCGCGCCGGCATGGCCGCCATCTTCTCGCAGCTGGCCCGTGAAGGCCRTGTCGCAGTGGTCGATTCGATCACCGTCGACTCGCCGAAGACCAAGCAGCTGGCTGCCAAGTTCAAGGCCATGGGCCTCGACTCGGTGCTGGTGATCGCCGACCAGGTCGACGACAACCTGCTGCTCGCCGCGCGCAACCTCGCCAACGTGATGGTGGTCGAGCCGCGTTACGCCGATCCCCTGTCCCTGGTCTTCTTCAAGAAGATCCTGGTGACCAAGGGTGCGATCGAGCAACTCAAGGAGATGCTGGGATGAGCACGACCAAGCATGACGAGGGCCGCCTGGCCCAGGTGCTGGTGGCGCCGATCGTGAGCGAAAAAGCCACGTCCGCTGCCGAGAAGCACAACCAGGTGCTGTTCAAGGTGCTGCGCGATGCCACCAAGCCCGAGATCAAGGCAGCGGTCGAACTGCTGTTCAAGGTCGAGGTCGAGTCGGTGCAGACCGTCATTCAAAAGGGCAAGGTCAAGCGCTTCGGCCGTTCCATCGGCCGCCGCGACCACGTCAAGAAGGCGTACGTGTCGCTGAAGGCAGGCCAGGAGCTCAACTTCTCCGGGGAGGCCGCGTAATGGCCGTCATCAAAGTCAAACCGACGTCGCCCGGCCGCCGTGCCGTGGTGAAGGTGGTTCACAGCCACCTCTATAAGGGTCGTCCGGAAGCCTCGTTGCTCGAACCGCAAATGCAGAACGCGGGTCGCAACAACAACGGCCACATCACGATGCGCCACAAGGGCGGTGGTCACAAGCACCACTACCGCGTGGTCGACTTCRTGCGCAACAAGGAYGSCATTCCGGCSAAGGTCGAACGCATCGAGTACGACCCGAACCGCACGGCSCACATYGCKCTGGTGTGCTACGCCGACGGCGAGCGCMSCTACATCATCGCCCCSCGCGGGCTGGATGTCGGCGCGACCGTGCTGAGCGGCGCCGAAGCGCCGATCAAGGCCGGCAACACGCTGCCGATCCGCAACATCCCGGTCGGCTCGACGGTTCACTGCGTCGAACTGCTGCCGGGCAAGGGTGCCCAGATCGCACGCTCGGCCGGCACCTCGGTGACGCTGCTGGCACGCGAAGGCACCTACGCCCAGCTGCGCCTGCGCTCGGGTGAAGTGCGCCGCATCCACATCGACTGCCGCGCGACGATCGGCGAAGTGGCCAACGAAGAGCACAACCTGCGCCAGTACGGCAAGGCCGGTGCGCGTCGCTGGAAGGGCATCCGTCCGACGGTTCGCGGTGTCGCGATGAACCCGGTGGATCACCCGCACGGTGGTGGTGAAGGTCGTACCGGCGAGGGCCAGGTGCCTGTGTCGCCGTGGAACACGATGACCAAGGGCTACCGCACTCGCAACAACAAGCGCACGCAGACGTTCATCGTCTCGCGTCGCAAGAAGTAAGGGGCTGCCATGACCCGTTCGCTCAAAAAAGGTCCGTTCGTTGACCATCACCTGATRGCCAARGCCGASAAGGCCTYKRCCAWCAAGGACAARAAGCCGATCAAGACCTGGTCGCGCCGCTCGACGATTCTTCCCGACTTCATCGGGTTGACGATCGCGGTGCACAACGGCAAGCAGCACGTGCCCGTGTACATCACCGACCAGATGGTCGGCCACAAGCTCGGTGAATTTGCGCTGACCCGCACGTTCAAGGGGCACCCGGCCGACAAGAAGGCCAACAAGAAGTAAGGATGACGACGATGGAAACCCGTTCAATCGTTCGCGGCGTCCGCCTCTCTGCCGACAAGGGTCGGCTGGTGGCCGACCTGGTCCGCGGCAAGAAGGTCGACCAGGCGCTGAACATCCTGAGCTTCACGCCCAAGAAGGCAGCCGGCATCATCAAGAAGGCCCTGGAGTCGGCGATCGCCAACGCAGAGCACAACGACGGTGCCGACATCGACGAACTGAAGGTCAAGACGATCTTCGTCGAGCAGGCTGCCACCCTCAAGCGCTTTTCCGCACGGGCCAAGGGCCGCGGCAACCGCATCAGCAAGCCGACGTGTCACATCTTCGTGACCGTGGGCAACTGAGCGCAGAAGGAAAACCATGGGACAGAAAATCCATCCGACCGGTTTCCGGCTGCCGGTCACCCGCAACTGGGCTTCGCGCTGGTACGCATCGAACGCGAATTTCGCGACGATGCTGGCCGAAGACCTGCGAGTCCGCGACTTCCTGAAGGCTCGCCTGAAGAGCGCCGCCGTCTCGCGCATCCTGATCGAGCGCCCCGCCAAGAGCGCCCGCGTCACCATTTTCTCGGCTCGTCCGGGTGTGGTGATCGGCAAGAAGGGCGAGGACATCGAGAAGCTGAAAGCCGAACTGACCCGCCGCATGGGCGTGCCGGTCGCGGTCAACATCGAAGAAGTGCGCAAGCCTGAAGTCGATGCCCAGCTGATCGCCGACAGCATCACCCAGCAGCTCGAGAAGCGCATCATGTTCCGCCGTGCCATGAAGCGCGCGATGCAGAACGCGATGCGCCTGGGCGCGCAGGGCATCAAGATCATGTCGTCGGGCCGCCTGAACGGCATCGAGATCGCCCGCTGCGAGTGGTACCGCGAAGGCCGCGTGCCGCTTCACACCCTGAAGGCCGACATCGACTACGGCTTCTCCGAAGCCAAGACGACCTACGGCATCATCGGCGTGAAGTGCTGGGTCTACCGTGGCGACCGCCTCGCCAATGGCGAAGTGCCGCAGTTGAAGGCCGAAGTGCCCGAGGACGATCGTCGTCCGCGCCGCAACACGCGCCCCGGCGCTCCGGCTGGCCGTGGCCGTCCGGGCGGTGGTGCAGGTGACCGCGGCGATCGCGGTGATCGTGGTACGCCCCGCCAGGGCGGTGCCCCGGTCGAAGGCAGCGACAAGCCGGCCGAGGCGACGGGTGCTCCCGCCACCGACGCGCCGACCAGCGCAGCCAAGCGCGTGCGCAAGGCCCCCGATGCCACCGGCTCGGGCAAGGCCTAAGGAGAACTAGCATGATGCAACCGTCTCGGCGGAAATACCGCAAAGAGCAGAAGGGCCGCAACACCGGCGTCGCCACCCGTGGTGCGAACGTGTCGTTCGGTGATTTCGGCCTGAAGGCCACGGAGCGTGGTCGCCTGACCGCGCGCCAGATCGAGGCCGCACGTCGTGCGATCTCGCGTCACATCAAGCGTGGCGGCCGGATCTTCATCCGCATCTTCCCGGACAAGCCGATCTCGCAAAAGCCTGCCGAAGTCCGCATGGGCAACGGCAAGGGCAATCCGGAGTACTACGTCGCTGAAATCCAGCCCGGCAAGGTGCTCTACGAACTCAACGGTGTGCCCGAAGAGCTGGCCCGCGAAGCGTTCAAGCTGGCTTCGGCCAAGCTGCCGCTGAGCACCACCTTCGTGTCGCGTCAGGTCGGCTCTTGAGGCCTGACTGGAGAACCACATGAAAGCATCTGAACTCCGCACCAAGGACGTCGCCGGCCTTGAAAAGGAAGTGGCTGACCTGCTGAAGGCCCATTTCGGCCTGCGCATGCAGAAGGCGACTCAGCAACTGACCAACCATTCGACGCTGGGCAACACGCGCCGCGACATCGCGCGTGCGAAGACCGTCCTGGCCGAGAAGAAGAGGGCTGCCAAATGAGCACCACGCAAACCACGACCGAAGCCCCGCTGAAGAACACCCGCACCCTGGTGGGCAAGGTCGTCAGCGACAAGCGCGCCAAGACCGTCACCGTGCTGATCGAGCGCCGCACCAAGCACGAGCTGTACGGCAAGATCGTCGGCAAGTCGAGCAAGTACCACGCCCATGACGAAAAGGGCGAGTACAAGCTGGGCGACGTGGTCGAGATCGCCGAAGGCCGTCCGATCTCCAAGACCAAGTCCTGGGTGGTCACGCGCCTGATCGAGAAGGCTCGCGAAGTCTAAGAAGGACAACGGAGCCTGAGGGCTCCGCACAAGACGGTCGGAACGCTGGGATACTGGCGTCCGGCCGTTTTTTCATTTGGAGATCGAGATGCTCAAAGTTGGTGACAAGCTGCCCGCAGGTTCGCTGCAGGAATTCATCGAAGTTGAAGGCAACGGCTGCAGCCTGGGCCCGAACACCTTCGACGTCGAGAAGGAAACCGCCGGCAAGAAGATCGCGATCTTCGCGTTGCCCGGTGCCTTCACGCCGACCTGCTCGGCCCAGCACGTGCCGGGCTACGTGAAGAACGCCGAGGCGCTGAAGGCCGCCGGCGTCGACGAGGTCTGGTGCGTCTCGGTCAACGACGCGTTCGTGATGGGCGCCTGGGGCCGCGACCAGCACACGCTGGGCAAGGTGCGCATGATGGCCGACGGCAGCGGCACGTTCACGCAGGCCACCGGCCTCACGCTGGACCTGATCGCCCGTGGCATGGGCGTGCGCTCGCAGCGCTATTCGATGCTGGTCGACAACGGCGTCGTGAAGACGCTGAACATCGAGGCGCCGGGCAAGTTCGAGGTCAGCAACGCCGAGACGATGCTCGCGCAAGCCAAGGCTTGAATCTGGCAACCCGGATTGCCGTCCGGGCTACGACATCCAGCGGTCGGCGGCCTTGTGCACCACGGAGGAGAGCGGCTCTCCTTCGGCCCGCAACCTGCGCAGCCACTGCGCATCGTTGCCGTGCCGCAGGCTGTCGCGGATCAGGTTGCTCGCGTCGAGCGAGCGCAGGTCCAGCGCATGCTCGTCGACCCGCGCGAGCGTGCGCACGATGTTGTCGCGCAGCTTCTCGCGCTGCTTGGTCTGCGGGTCGACGATCTCGCCCTCGAGCCCGAAGCGGCAGGCCTGGAAGCGGTTGAAGGTGTAGACGAGGTAGTCGTCTTCCGACGGCTCGAACGGCCGCTCCTCGCGCAGGTAGCGGCAGATCGCCTGCAGGTAGCACGCGAGTGCCGCGGCCTTGTCGACGTCGAGCGGCGTGTCGCACACGCGCAGCTCGATGGTGCCGAACTCGGGCTTCGGCCGGATGTCCCAGTAGAAGTCCTTCATCGACTGCACGACGCCGGTGCTCGTCATCTTGTCGAAGTACAGCCCGAAGTCGTCCCAGGTCGTCACGAACGGCGCGCGCCCTGACAGCGGAAACGCGAACACCGAGTTCAGGCGCGCCGAATCGAAGCCGGTGTCGACGCCCTGCACGAACGGCGACGACGCGCTCAGTGCGATGAAGTGCGGCACGTAGCGCGACAGCGCGTGCAGCAGCCACAGCGCCGTGTCGCCATCCTCGCAGCCGACGTGCACGTGCTGGCCGAACACGGTGAACTGCTTGGCCAGGTAGCCGTACAGCTCGCTGATGTAGTGGAAGCGCTCGGTCGGGAAGATCTGCTGGTCGCTCCAATGCTGGTACGCATGCGTGCCGCCGCCGGCGATGCCGATGTTCAGCTTGCGTGCCGCCTGCGACAGCTGGCCGCGCAGGTCGTGCAGCTCGGCGACCAGGCCGCTGTGCTCGCGCTGGATCGAGGTGCCGATCTCGATCATGCTGCGCGTGATCTCGGGCTTCACGTCCCAGGCGCCGGTGTGCTTGGCGAGCACGCGCAGCAGGTCCTCGGCCTGCGGTGCGAGGTCGAAGTCGTGCGTGCTGACCAGCTGCAGTTCGAGCTCGACGCCCAGTGTCAGCGGCTCGGAGGTGGTGAATTCGGCCAGGGCCATGTCAGGGAACCTTCGTGTTCGAGATGGGCGGGCACTCCTGGGCGAGGTCGCGCACGGCGCGTTCGGCCAGCAGCGGGCCGATGAACTGCAGCAGGGTGGTGGAGATCAGCAGCGCCTGCAACACGCCGCCATTGGCGCCGGGCAGCTGCGACGGCCAGCCGAAGGTGTCGGCGGTCAGCAGCACCGCGAGGCTGCTCATCGGTTGCAGCGCGATGGTCAGCGCGCCGGCCTGGCGCCAGCCGAGGCCGCTGGGCTTGGCCAGCACCGCGATCGCGATGCCCTTGCCGATCAGGCGCGCGACGACGATGACCAGCACCCAGGGCCACAGCGTCGAGAAGCCGTCCAGCGTGAACAGCATGCCCAGGCAGATGAACAGCATCACGCTGAGCGTCGCGCCGGCCGTACCGAGCTGGGGCTCGACGGTCAGGCCGTGCGCCATCCGCGAGCGGGCCACCATGCCGGCCACCAGCAGTGCGAGCAGCGGCGAGAGCCGCCATTGCGCGGCCAGCATCGCGGCGATGATGACGAGCGCGATCTGCAGCACCGGCGCGGTGGTCAGGCCCCGCACCTGCTTCATGAGTTGCGTCAGCACCCAGCCGGCGGCGACGCCGAGCAGGAACGAGCCGCTGACCACCAGCAGCGCGCTGGTGATGGCCGGCTCGAGGCCCGGCTCGGCTGCGGCCAGCCCGCCGCTCGCGGCGAGCACGCC
>NZ_JBFUCB010000311.1:0-6862 GCF_056405435.1 Rhizobacter sp. P1_G5
TTCTGCGTAGGTTTGCGCGCTTCTAAAATCGAAACCTACGCTGGGCTGCGGCCGGTCTTCCAGAAAACCTACGCTTGCAGGGAGCGCAATGCAGTTCGACGCCCGCGCAGCCAAGGCACTTCAGCCAGGCGCGCACCTTACCATCGACGGCTGCCCAGGCCTTCGTCTCGAAGCCACTCAAACCCGACGCGCTTGGACCTATCGGTACCGCAGTCCGGTCGACGCGYGGATGCGCCAGGTCGGCCTGGGGCGTTGGCCAGCGATGTCGTTTCCAGCGGCGGCGGCCGAGTGGGAGCGTTTGCGCGGGCAGCGCGACGCGGGCGGCGATCCTGCGCTGTCGAAGCGCCAGGCGCGGGAGGCCGAGCGGACGGCCCGCGTTGCAGAGAAACAGGAGCAGCGGGAGCGCGCGTACACGGTGCGCCTCCTGTGCGAGGACTACCTGGTTGGACACGTTGCCCTGACGACGTGGGCGAGGCGATGCTGGGGCACATGCAGGAGGGGGTGAAGGGTGTCTACAACCTGCACACCTACGACAAGCAGTGCCGCGTCTGGATCAACCGACTGTCCACGCACCTCGATGGATTGGTAGAGCGGTAGTCGTATCGCCACGATCGCTCACCAGAGCGATTCGTTGAGCGATGCGCCCACAACGTTGAGGAGATCCGAAATGGGGGCGTGCGAATCAGCGCTTGCCCGGTCGTTGTAGAACGGCCAACGACCTGACGGTTTGGATCAGTCCTAGGTCCCTCTGCTGCAACTCGACACGTTCGTGGTGACGACGATCGTCTTGCGAGCGCTCCGTTCTAGACCGCACCGCAATCTGGCACGCCTTCAATGTGACGCCGCGGAACACAGCTTCGGAGGCATCTTCCCAGTTCTTGAACAACGGAAGCAACGGGCCAATCTCCAGTTGCAGAGCCTTCTTCCGAGCTTCCTCGTCACCAGGTGCGACGAGGCGACCATTCCCGTACTTGATAACCTCATCCACCCGTTGGGCGATAGTGTCGAATCGGAGCGATTCGGCCACGCAGAAAACCACTAGCATTTCGAGAGGGAAGCGCTTCTTGACATTGGTCATGCCAGGAATATTGACGAGTGCCGCATCAAGCCCGCCCGAATCACGGGTGACCAGATCGAGCGTGCTCGGATAGCGCTCTACCTTGCGGCCCGCCACCTTGCTGACGTAGAGCGAGGTCGGATCCATTTCGAGGACGAGGCCTTGATCGACTCTGCCGTGCCCTGGAAAGACCTCGATCGTCACGGGTGGCGCCGGTCGGCAGATGCGGTAAGAGCTATTGTCAAATCGGATCAACCCGGTCTCTTCCGTGAGCGCTTGGCGCATCGCGCTGATTTCGGAAGACCACCGCTGGTCAACGTGCAGCTGAAAATGATCAGGCATGGTGCTGAGGCGATTGTTGTCTTGATACTGTAGCCAAAAGTCCCAGGCCGCAGGGAACTCGTAGGAGATGGACGTGTCGCAGACAAAACCGGTCGACATCTGAGACGCTGTCTTCAGCGATCCTTGAAGAGGTCGATGGGTTTGGGATCGTCGGTGTTGATCTCGATGGAGTGCTTGGTGGCCTGCTCCCGCTGTCCGGTGGAGCGATAGCCTCATCGGCTGATGTACACGGTGGCGCGCCATTCCCTGATACACCGTGTCGGGGCTGTGCTGTTTGTGCTACCCGGGCCGGTGCCGACGTGGTCCTATGGTCCTTCAGTCGTTCCGACCCCGCCCGCAATGTCGACGAGTTCAGTCCGACCGAAACTCGTTGGCTGATCGATGCGATGACAGAGGTGGCACCCAGGCGTACGGCACGGCTGCGCGCGGTGAGTCCCTGAGCGATCAGCCGCGCGCTGTCCAACTACGCGCCTCGAAGGGCCTGCGGCACGGTAACGGTCTTGCGGCGGCCCGTGAAGGGTGGCGGCAAGAGGTTGGAAACCGGCCGCTCCTCGCACCAAGTGGTTACCTCGCGCACCAGCCAAGCGACACGTCTGCCGGAGAGAAGGCGGGGTTTGGGGAATGCGTCCCCGCGGACGAGTTTCTCCACCGTCGACTCGGACAACGAGGTGAAAGCAGCGACATCTGGCAGGTCAAGGTAGATCGGATCGAGTTTGCTCATTTGCTCTCTGTGGGGCTGTTGATATCGGGTCCCGCTCGAGGCGGGCCTCGTAGGTCAGGCGCGCGGCAGTGGCGCGGTCGGCACCGCGCTGCGTTGCAGCGGCGTCGGTGAATCCGCCCTGGAGCGGGTGTTCGGGCAGTCGAGCGAAGGGGCGCTCGGTCCGCATGGCTGCGGACGCGACGAGGAGCGACTCCGCCTGTGCGATGGCGTTCATGAAGTCTCCAGTAAAGAGATCGGACCGCTGCGCAAGATCACGTTTGTGGATCACCACAACTACATGAGCGGGGGCACCTTCCTCGATGGCGATCAGGTGGCTCGTGACGTGCTGCTTCTGTGGAAGCCTGGGCTCGACTGGAGATCGGCGCTGCACGGCATTCCACTCGACCCGATCGCCGGGCGTGCGCCAAGGAAGGAGTGGACCACGGAGGAGGAGCAACTCGAGGCGGAGCGGCTGCGCTACCGCATGCCTCGCACCTACGCAGCACTGCCGACCTCGCTGCGGCAGCTTGCCTGCGTCGCTTGACGCCAAAGCCCTCGTCAACGTCCTCGGATGTTGCTCAGGGACGGCGCCGAGTGCTCCGTCCCAGCACTGCTCAGCAGAACTGGACCTCGGTGCTGCACAGGCGTGTGCCGTCCGGCGCGCTGATGCTCAGGCTCAGGGCGTTCAAGCACGCGGACCCTGGCAGCGCAGTCGGTGCGAGCCGACGGTGGCGCGAGAACACGGCCTTGCCGTCGACCGTGCCCGTCCACTCGGCGATGTATTTCCGCGAAGGAACGCTCGCCTTCAACGGCTTCAGGTGAAACCGCTCGACGAAAGACTGCAGCTCCACCTCGGAGCTGATTCGGCCAAACACCTGCTCGATCGGAAGGCTGCTCTCCATGGGGTGTGCTCCTAGTGGACGGCAGTTTGGTCAACGCCGATGATGACGCTACCAGCTTTGAATACGGCTGTCGCCGGTGCACCAGCTGTCAGGTTCAAGGACTCGGCGCGTTCGGTCGTGATGCGCGCCATGAGGGTCTGTCCATTGGGTAGGTCGAGCCCGACCTTGACATCGTCGTCGTCGCCTTGGCCCACGTCGCGCACGCTGCCCACCAGCTGATTGAACGTCGCGGGCAAGCTCGCCGCCGGCTCCTCCAGCAGGACGATCGAGGTGGGGTGCACCAAGCCAAAGGCGCGCCCGCCTTGCTGCAGTTTCAGGATGTTCTGCACCTCGTGAGAGACCTTGATGACGATCTGCAGGCCCTGGGCGAGGCCCAGTTGCACTTCGTTGGCGTCGATGCCCGGGTGGATGGCCGTCACGACGCCATCGAGGGTGTTGAAGTCAGCGGGTTTCATGAGTTCAAGGTTCCGTGTGCTCGTGCCTCGCCGGCTGGCGGGGTGCTGCAATATACTGTATGAATGAACAGTAGTCAGCTGCCACGCGAAGGAGTCACGCGTGTTGGCCGGGAATCACCTGGGCCAGCCGTGGTGCCGCGCGCCAGCGTGGCCATCGGCTTCGGCTCGCCGTCGCAGGATTCGGGCGTCGGGCGCCTGGACCTGAATGACGTGCTGATCAGGAACCCGCTGGCCACCTTCCTGATGCGCGTGAGCGGCAGTGCGATGCGAGAGGCTGGCATCGACGACGGCGACATCGTGCTGGTCGACCGCTCGGTCCATCCAGCCAGCGGCCACATCGTGATCGCCGTCGTGGACGACGAGTTCATGTGCCGGCGGCTGGTGACGCAGGGATCGTCGCTGCGCCTGGTGGCGACCGACCCGAGCTGCGCCGATGTCGTGCCGCGCGCGGCCCAGGAGCTGCAGGTCTGGGGTGTGGTGACCAACGCCATCAAGGCGATGCCCGTCTGAGGCTGCGCCATGTTTGCGCTGGTCGATGTCAACAACATGTACGTGAGCTGCGAGCGGGTGTTCAAGCCCTCGCTCAACGGCCGGCCGGTCGTCGTGCTGTCGAGCAACGACGGCGCCTGCATCGCGCGCAGCAACGAGGCCAAGGATCTTGGTGTGCAGATGGCGCAGCCGTGGTTCCAGGTGCGGCACCTGGAGCGCGAGGCGGGGCTGATCGCGCTGTCCGCCAACTTCGAGCTGTACGGCGACATGTCCAGCCGCATGATGTCGATCGTCGGGCAGTACGCGCCGCGGCAGCAGATCTACAGCATCGATGAATGCTTCCTCGATTTCGAGGGTGTGCGCGGCGACCTTGTGGAGATCGGCCGAGACATCCGCCGGACGGTGCTGCAGTGGACCGGACTGCCGACCAGTGTGGGGTTCGGGCCGACCAAGACCCTCGCGAAGCTGGCCAACCACGTGGCGAAGACGGCTGATCGCAAGCCGGGCTCGTATCCGGCGGCCCTTGCGCAGGTGTGCAACTTCGGCGAGATGACCCAAACCGAGCTCGATGCGGTGATGGGTGTCACCGAGGTGGGTTGCGTGTGGGGCATCGGCCGGCGCATCGGAGCGCGGCTGACGGAGGCTGGCATCCGCACAGTGCGAGACCTGGCCAACGCGGACGTCACGGCACTCCGCAGCCAGTTCAGCGTGGTACTGGAGAAGACGCTCCTGGAGCTGCGTGGCACCTCGTGCCTCGGCCTCGATGACACCACGGCAGGCCGGCAGCAGATCATGTGCTCGCGGTCGTTCGGAAGCGCTGTGACCGAGTTGGCCGAGCTTGAGCAGGTCGTCAGCGACTTCACATCACGCGTGGCCGAGAAGCTGCGGCAGCAGGGCAGTGCGGCGGGAGCGGTCCACGTCTTCATCACGACGAGCCCGCATCGCAAGCAGGATCGCCAGCACAGTCCGAGCATGACCGTGCCGATGGTGCGGCCGACCACCGATACGCGCGAGCTCGTTGCGACGGCCACGCGCGCGCTGCAGCAGATGTACCGGCCGGGTTTCAACTACGTGAAGGCCGGCGTCATGCTGGTGGACTTGCATGATGGAGGTGCCCGGCAAGGTGAGCTTGACCTCTTCGCAACTGACAAGCCCACAGTGCAGGCGGAAGTAGGACGAGATCGGGCTCAGCTGATGGGTGCGTTGGATGCGCTGAACCATCGGTTCGGCAAAGGGGCCGTTCGCATTGCCAGCGCTCACCACGGACGTGGAACGCAGGCTTCAGTTGGCAAGCAGGAGCGGCGCACCCCGCGCTATACGACGAGACTCGACGAGATTGCGAGAGCCAGCTCCTGACCGCTGGTCGCCGCGAACTGGAGCCATCGACCCTGACTTGACCTCCCGGCAAATGCCCGATTGCGCCTTCAATTCATTGCCACCTCACCTTGGGGTTTTTACTGATTTCTCAGGGGGCTTGAAGATCTCGGTCTGCGACCTACTTCGCCCTTGTTATCCCATGTGACCAACTCGATTCGGATGAGGAACTGAATCATGTCTCGCACATCAGATCGCACGCCGACCGGCTCCGCCAAACGCGCAACGTCGCTCCGCGTCTCGTGGATGAGCCCGAACCAGCTTCGCGCCTACTTCGTGGCGCGAGAGACGCTGCGCAAACTGAAGCCCACACCGACGCCATTGGTGCCTGTCGATTTTTCACCGCGTGACCGCGGTCACGTGGGTCGCTGACTACCGATGGCGTAAACCAGCATGACTGCACTCGCAGGCGCCATCACACCGCCGCGCAGTCCGTTCACAGGGCTCGCTCCGGGGCCACCAAGCAGTCATTCGCGGCGATGCCCCGCATTGGCATCACTATTTACTGAAGGAGGTCCGACATGCTCGATACCATGTTCTATCGCCCTCAGGGGCTCCTCGACCAGCTGACCACGCTGCACCAGGCGCTCACGCGCTCATTGACCGGGGACGGCACGCCGGACGCAATACGCTCCGTCGCCGCCGGTAGTTTTCCCGGCATCAACGTCGGCCGTACCACGAAGACCTTGGAGGTCTATGCGTTTGCGCCCGGCCTTGATGCGGCGTCCATCGATGTGACGGTGGAACGGGGTGTCCTGAAGATTTCCGGCGAGCGCCGCGGCTCGGCGCCTGGCGGCGATCTGAAGGTGCAGACGTACGCCGCAGAGCGCCCGATGGGACGCTTCACCCGGGCGCTGACGCTGCCCGACGATGCCGACACGGCGAAAGTGGAAGCGACGTATCGCGACGGTGTTCTACGGGTCAGCGTCGGTCTGCAAGAGGCGGCTCAGCCCACGCGCATCGCGGTTCGCTGATACCGCGTCCTCTCGTCCAACAGACCATGAAAGGAACTGTCATGTCCAACACCGACCTGGCTACTGCTGCACCCGACCGCAGCAACCCGACGCGACCCCAAGACGCACGCATGGAATCGAGCGAACGCTCGCAACGCGCCGTCGCACCCGCAGCGGATATCTTCGAAGATGCCGGTGGCATCACGCTGCTCGCGGACATGCCGGGCGTTTCGCGGGAGAACCTCGACGTTCGCCTGCACGGCGACTCGCTTGCCATCGAAGGGCAAGCAAGCATCGCCACGGCGGAAGACATGCGCGCGCTGTGGGCTGAAGTCAGCGTGCCGTGCTTCCGTCGCACCTTCACGCTCAGCCGGGAGCTTGACGCCGGCCGCATCGAGGCCAACATCAAGGATGGAGTCCTGAGTCTGCGCATCCCGAAGCAGGCCCATGCGCAAGCGAAGAAGATCTCCGTGCGTGCGGGCTGACACTCGGCTTGAACGGTATTGCGCCATGCCTGCGGATTGCTATCGCGTGGTCGTGCCCGAGAGCGCTCGCCTGGCCGGTTACACCGCTACCGGCCGGCGGGCCTC
>NZ_JBFUCB010000312.1:0-6859 GCF_056405435.1 Rhizobacter sp. P1_G5
GCTGCGGCAGCTCTGGCTGCAGGAGCTGTGATGCGCATCGCGATCATGGCGGACGAAACCGGTTGGCATACACGTCAACTGCAAGCGGCCCTGCGCGCACGCGGCGCGGTCGGCCGCTGCATCGACCTCGCCGATTGCCACATCGACACCACGCTCGCGTGGCACGGCCTCGCGCTGCCCGGCTTCGGCCGCGGCCTGCCCGATGCGGTGCTGGTGCGCGGCATCGCCGGCGGCAGCTTCGAGCAGGTCACCAAGCGGCTGGGCGTGCTGCATGCGCTGCGCGAACTGGGCGTGCCGGTCTACAACGATGCGCGGGCCATCGAGCGCAGCGTCGACAAATCGATGACCAGCCTGCTGCTGCATGCGGCCGCTGTGCCGACGCCCCCCACCTGGGCCACCGAATCGCAGGCGCATGCGCAGCGCATCGCGGTGCGCGAGGGCGCGGCCGGCCATGCGCTGGTGCTGAAGCCGCTGTTCGGCTCGCAGGGCAAGGGGCTGCAGCTGGTCGGCGAGGTCGACGGCGTGCACCATGCGCTGCCCGCGCTCAGCGCGGGCTTCGGCTCGCTCGCCTACCTGCAGCGCTTCGTGCCGGCCGCCACCACGCCGGGCTTCGACTGGCGCGTGCTGGTGGTGGGCGGCCACGCGATCACCGCGATGCGCCGCGTCAGCGAGCACTGGATCCACAACGTCGCGCAGGGCGCGCGCTGCGAACCGGCGGCGCTCACGCCCGACCTCGCGCAACTCGCCGAGCGCGCGGCGCAGGCGCTCGACATGGACTACGCCGGCGTCGACCTGATCCCGTCGGTGGAAGGAACGCAGGTGATCGAGGTCAACGGCGTGGCGGCCTGGCAGGGCCTGCAGCGCGTGACGGGCTTCAACATCGCGCGCGCGATCGTCGACGACCTGCTGGACCGCAAGTGCGCCGGCCTGCGCGCGCTCGACGCCGACGCGGCCGGGCGCTGCGCGTGAACGGATGACCGGGGATCCGAAGGCCGCCTTCCTGTGCGCCTGCACGCTCGACGTGGCGGTGCGCAAGCCGGGCAACGTGAGCCTGCAGTCGGCCGGCCACCGCATGCAGGCCGCGATGTTCCTCGACAGCGCAATGGCCGCGGCCGGGCCGCTGTTCACGCGCGGGGCCGGCGTCGGCGAGCGCATCGAGGCCGCGGTGGACGCCAGCTGGTCGGTGGCGCACTGCAACACGAACCTCGGCATCCTGCTGCTGTGCGCACCGATCGCCGTGGCGGTGGAGCGGCATCCCGGCGCGACACGCCCGGCCGCGTTGCGCGAGGCCCTCGCCGAGGTGCTGGCCGGCCTGAGCCTTGCCGATGCGCAGCACGCGTTCCGCGCGATCGCCCGCGCCAACCCCGGCGGGCTGGGCGACGCGCCGGCCGAGGACGTGCGCGCCGCCCCGAGCATCGACCTGCGTGCCGCGATGGCGCTGGCGGCCGGCCGCGACCGGATCGCGCGCCAGTACCGCGACGGCTATGCCGATGTGTTCGACGTCGCGCTGCCCGCATTGGGCCCGGGCTTTGCATGCCCGCACGGGGGCGCCTGCGCGTCGCCGGACGCGGCCACCACGGCGGCGGTGCAGCGGCTCTACATTGCACTGCTGGGCAGCTTTGCCGATTCACACATTGTCCGCAAACACGGCGAGGCGGTGGCACAGACTGTCATGGCCTCGGCGCAGGCCTGGCGCGGCGCGGGCGGCATGGATGCGGCGCCCGCCTTCGCGGCCTGGGACGAATGGCTGAAGGAACACGGCATCAACCCCGGTACCACCGCCGACCTGACGGTGGCCACGCTGATGATCGCCGGCCTGGTCGACGATCGATGGCACGGAACGTGATAACAGACCTGAAGCACTGGCGCCTTGCCAGTGTCGGGAACGTCCCCACAAACCCATACAGGAGATGACACAACCATGGCCAAGATCGATCGCATGATGGTCGGGGAGTCGCTCGTCGGAGAGGGCAATGAAGTTGCCCACATCGACCTGCTCATCGGACCGCGCGGCAGCCCCGCCGAATCCGCCTTCGCCAACGCRCTGACCAACAACAAGGACGGCTTCACCTCGCTGCTCGCCGTGGTGGCCCCGAACCTGTTGACCAAGCCTGCCACCGTGATGTTCAACAAGGTCACCATCAAGGGCGCCAAGCAGGCCGTTCAGATGTTCGGCCCGGCGCAGCGCGGCGTGGCGATGGCCGTGGCCGACTGCGTCGAGGACGGCACGATCCCGCCGGGTGAGGCGGACAACCTGTTCATCTGCGTCGGCGTGTTCATCCACTGGCTGGCCGACGACGACAAGAAGATCCAGGACTTCAACTACCGCGCCGTCAAGGAGTCGATCAAGCGCGCGGTGGCCGGCCAGCCGACCGCGGCCGAGGTGGTCGCGAAGAAGGGGTCGACGCCGCATCCGTTCGCGGCGGGCTGACGTTCAACGGGGCGGAGTGCCAGGCACCAGCCCCGAGCCGAGCAGCTGCACGACGGTCGCCGAACGGCCGGCCGCCGACAGCGGGCTCGCGGTGCGCTCGATCTGCACGCCCACCGCCGCCACATCCGCGAACTTGCGCGGCTTGACGATCTTCACGCGCACCCAGCTCGCACCGAACTCGCCGAGCAGGATGTCGGCCACCGTCTCGGCCAGCGCCTCCAGCAGCTTCAACTGGTGCTCGGCCAGCAGGCGCAGCAGGCGTTCGCGCACCACGCTGTAGTCGATGGTGTCGACGATGCGGTCGGTGTCGCAGGCGCGCGCCCTGGGCAGGCCGGCATGCACGTCGATCACCAGCGGCTGCGGCCGGTGCAGCTCGGTCTCGTGGATGCCGATGACCGTTTCGCCGACAAGGCCTTCGATGAAGATCAGGTCGAGCGGCGGTGTCGGATCGGCATCGAGCGCCGGGTTCGCGTGGCGGTTGGGGCTGGTCATCGTGTCTCCAGGGTTGTTTCCTCGGCGAGTCGCAAAAAGCAGACCACGGTAGGGACTCATCGTTTCACCCGGTATGCAGCGCGCGGCATCGCACCAGAATGAGGGTCCTGCGGTCTCTGGGGGAAGCACATGGCATTGGTGTTGCGCACGGGCGAGGATCGGCATGCCGAGCATGTGATGGACATCGTGCGCGGCGGCGCCCAGGATTCGGCCAACGACGTCGTCACGCAGTCGTGGAGCCGCTGCCTGAACGAGTACCGGCTGCACCCCGACAAGGCCCGCGAACCGGCCGTCATCAGCCATGCCGCGCTCGAGGAGCGGCGCGAGCGCCAGGCCGACGTGATCGACAGCGCCCGCTACGAGATGACTACGCTGTACCAGCAGCTCGGCGATGCCGACTCGGCGGTGGTGCTGACCGACATCGACGGCGTGATCGTGCACATGGTCGCCTCCACCGAGTTCGCCGCCGAAATGGGGCCGCTCGGCCTGCGCCCCGGCGGCATGTGGAGCGAGACCGAGGCCGGCACCAACGGCATGGGCACCTGCCTGGCCGCCGCGGCACCGATCTCGGTGCGCCGCGAAGACCACTTCTTCACGCACTTCACGCAGCTCACCTGCTCGGCGGTGCCGGTGTACGACCCGTCGGGCCACATCGCCGCGGTGCTCGACGTCACCAGCCGCTCCAGCATGATGCAGCAGCACCTGCTGGTGCTGCTGGGCATGACGGCGCGCATGATCGAGAACCGCCTGATCGACCGGCGCTTCCGCAACGCGCACCCGCTGCACTTCCACAGCCGGCCCGAGTTCGTCTACACGCTGCATGAAGGCCGGCTCGCCGTCGGCGACGACGGCCGCATCCTCGCGGCCAACCGCAGCGCGCTGTTCCAGCTCGGGCTGCAGACGGTCGACGAGATCCGCTCGCGCCACATCGAGGACCTGTTCCAGACATCGCTCGAGGACATGCTGCAACGCAGCACCCAGTCGTCGTTCCACCCGATCGTGACCTTCCGCGCCAACGCGGCGCTGCGCTTCTTCGCCGTCGCACGGCGGCCGGCCACCGAATCGGGCGCCACGGTGCACGCGCTGTCGGGGGCTGCGGGCCCCTCCTCCACCGCCTCCTCCACGCCCTCGACGGCAGTGGCCCGGCTCGCGCCGCGCGCGGCGACGGCGGCACGCGCGTCGGCGCAATCGCCGACCTTCAACGACACGCGCCTGGCGGCCCACCTCGAGACCGCGCGCCGCGTCATCGCGCGCCAGACGCCGGTGCTGCTGTGCGGCGAGACCGGTTCCGGCAAGGAGGTGTTCGCCCGCGCGGTGCACGAGGCGAGCCCGCATGCCGGCGGCGCCTTCGTCGCGATCAACTGCGCGAGCCTGCCGGAGACGCTGATCGAATCCGAACTGTTCGGCTACCGCGCCGGCGCCTTCACCGGCGCGCAGCGCACCGGCCGGCGCGGCAAGATCCTGCAGGCCGACGGCGGCACGCTGTTCCTCGACGAGATCGCCGACATGCCGCTGGACCTGCAGGCGCGGCTGCTGCGCGTGCTCGACGAACGGCAGGTCACGCCGCTCGGCACCGAAGAGACCTACGCGGTCGACTTCCAGCTCATCAGCGCCAGCCACCAGCGGCTGCCCGAGCTGGTGCGCGAGGGGCGCTTCCGCGAAGACCTGTACTACCGCCTGTCGGGCATCGAGCTGCTGCTGCCGGCGCTGCGCGAGCGCAGCGACAAGCGCGAGCTGATCCATGGCGTGCTGAAGGCCGAAGGCGGCCGCGGCGCCGCGCTCAGCAGCGCGGCCGAGCGCTTGCTGATGGAACATGCGTGGCCCGGCAACATCCGCCAGCTGCGCCATGTGCTGCGCACCGCGGCCGCGCTGGCCGATGGCGAGACCATCCAGTGCGAGCACCTGCCAGGCCTGCACGACGACAGCGCCGCCGCCACGCCGCGCGCTGCGGCGAGCCTGCCGCCGGTGGTCTCGGCCGTGCCCCTGCTGCCGGCCCTGCCCGCCGTGGCCGACAGCGCCACGCCGCCGCTGAAGCTGAACCCGATCCAGGTCAACGAACGGCAGGTGCTGCTGCAGATGCTGGAGCAGCACCGCTGGAACGTCAGCAATGTCGCCAAGGCGCTCGATGTCAGCCGCAACACCCTCTACCGCAAGCTCCACAAGCTCCACATTGAAATCTCGCACCCCGAGTGATGCGCTGACCCCGCTCGGCGACGACGACGCCCCGCCGGTCGACGCGGCGCCGCGTTCGCGCTTTGCGTGGTGCATCACCGGCTCGGGCCACTTCCTCGACGAATCGATGGCGCTGGCCGCGCGGCTGCCGGCCTGCGACCTGTTCCTGTCGGCCGCAGGCGAGGAGGTGCTGGCGATCTACAAGATGCCGTTCGAGGAGCTGAAGCCGCGTTTCCGGGTCTTCCGCGACAAGACCGCGAGCGGCGTGCCGGTCGGCATGCTGTACGACGACGTGTACCACACGGTGGTGCTGGCACCGGCCACCAGCAACACGGTGGCCAAGTGCGCCTTCGGCTTCAGCGACACGCTGCCCACCAACATGTTCGCGCAGGCCGGCAAGCTCGGCATCCCGGGCATCGTGTTTGCATGCGACACCGAACCGGTGGTGGTGACGAAGTCGCCGCACGACTGGGTGACGCTGCGCCCGCGGCGCATCGAACTGGACAACGTGGACCGCCTTCGCGACATCGACTTCTGCCATGTGGTGTGCTCCCCCGCCGAACTGGAGGCCGCGCTCGATGCGCGCCTGAAGGAGCTCGCCCTCGCATGGACCAGCCCGTAGAACACATCGTCTTCCTGACCGGCCACCTGGCCCGGCCCAGCCTGGAGCGGGTGCTGGGCGGCATCGAGTCGGCGCCCTTCACCTGGGAGGTGCGCGACCTGGGCCTGCAGGTGGCCGCGCTGATGACGGCCGAGATGATCGCGCGCCGCGTGCCCGGCCCGGTTCGGGCCGACCGCATCCTGGTGCCGGGCCGCTGCCGCGGCGACCTCGACGCGCTGACGCAGCACTACGGCATCCCGGTGCAGCGCGGCCCCGAGGAGCTGAAAGACCTGCCGCGCTTCTTCAACCGCGCAGCCAGGCCGATGGACCTGAGCGAGTACGAGGTCGCGATCTTTGCCGAGATCGTCGACGCACCGAACCTGTCGGTGGACGGCATCGTCGAGCGCGCGCGCCAGTTGCGCGCCGACGGYGCCGACGTGATCGACCTCGGCAGCCTGCCGGCGACGCGCTTCGACCACCTGGCCGACAGCGTGCAGGCGCTGAAGGCCGAGGGCTTCCTGGTGAGCGTCGATTCGAACGATGCGCAGGAACTGCTGCGCGGCGGCCGGGCCGGTGCCGACTACCTGCTGAGCCTGACGCTCGACACGCTGTGGGTGGCCGGCGAGGTGGAGGCGGTGCCGGTGCTGATCCCGCGCACGCCGGCCGACGAGGCCTCGCTGCATGCGGCCGTCGAGCAGATGCAGCGCATGGGCAAGCCGTACATCGCCGATTCGATCCTCGACCCGATCCCGTTCGGGCTGACCGCGTCGATCGTGCGCTACCACCGGCTGCGCGAGCGCTTTCCGGACGCGCCGATCATGCTGGGCATCGGCAACGTGACCGAGCTGACCGAGGCCGACACCAGCGGCATCAACGCGCTGCTGTTCGGCATCGCCGCCGAGCTGAACGTGGCCGCGGTGCTGACCACGCAGGTGAGCCCGCATGCGCGCCGCGCGGTGCGCGAGGCCGACTGGGCGCGCCGCATCATGCATGCCGCGGCCAGCCACGGCCGCCTGCCCAAGGGCATCAGCGATGCGCTGATGACGGTGCATGCCAAGCACCCGTTCCCCGACACGCCGCAGGAGATCGCCGAGACCGCGGCGCAGGTGCGCGACCCGAACTTCCGCGTGCAGGTCTCGCCGCTCGGGCTGCATGTCTACAAC
>NZ_JBFUCB010000313.1:0-6851 GCF_056405435.1 Rhizobacter sp. P1_G5
GTCTCGCCCCGCACCAGCCAGCCGACGCGCGCCACCGTGTTCGCATCGTGCGGCAGCAGTTCCAGCGCCTCCACGGCCACCGCCGGCAGCGTGTAGTCGCAATGCTGCGCATCGCAGCTCGCCGGCGCGATCGGCTCGCTCCATTGCAACGCAGGTTGCGGCCATTGCAGCGTCGCGCTCGTCGCCTCGGCCCCCGTGAGTTCCGGCACCGGCCCGCTGCCGAGGCTGCGCAGCCGCAGGTAGGCCGCCCGCACCCCGCCGAGCTCGATCACGCTGCTGTCGAGCCGCTGCCCCTGGTGCTGCAGCGACACCAGCTGCACCTCGGCGCGCACCATGCGCCACTGCGTCAGGTCATCGCTCGCCTCCACCGCGACCGGCCAGGCACCGTTCGCGCGCTCGGGGAAGGCGAGCGCGACCTCCATCACCGAGCCCTTCACGCCGCGCAGGTCCAGCACCCAGCCGCGCGGCGTGTCGTCCGGCGCGTCCTTGGCGTCCTTCCTGGCCGGCTTCGCCGCGGGCAGCTTGAAGACCGGCACGCTGCCGGTGGCCAGGCTCTGCTGCGCCGGGGGCGCTGCATCGGCCCAGGCATGGGGCAGCGGCTCGCCGAGCGCATTGCGCAGCTGCAGCCCGCGCAGGTCGGCGGTGCCGGCCTGCAGCTGCCACGCGAGCGGCAGTTCGAGCGTGTAGTACGGCCCGGCGCCTTCCAGCTTGAGCCCCGCCGCAGGCGGCACCGCCATCGCCGCCATCGTCCACACGGCCAGCATCGCCGCCCCGATCCAACGCGCGTTCATGCCGCCACCTCGGCGTCGACCGCCGCCGCGCGCCGTGGCGGCACCGGCGCGAAGTACCCCACCACCAGCAGCAGCACGCCGACCACGATGAAGGACACGATGCGGTACAGCCCGCCCTGGTCGGCCAGCTCGACGAAGAACAGCTTCAGCACGACGATGCCCAGCAGCGCCGCGCCGACGATCCACACCGTGCGCAGCACGCGCCGGTGGCCCAGCAGCATCAGCCCGACGCCGACCAGCGACCAGGCCACCGACAGCATCGCCTGCGTCAGCGTCGACGCGAACAGCGAAGCCTCGTCCCACGGCACATCGGCCGCGTGGTGCGCCAGGCGCAGCACCAGCCCGGTGTAGACCGCGAAGGCGCTCAGGCCGAGCACGCCCAGCACAGCCGCCGGCGGCACGCGCTCGCGCACCGGCTGCGGCAGCGCGCGCAGCCACAGCGCCAGCACCAGCAGCGCCAGGCACTGCCCGATCTCCAGCGGGTTCAGCAGCGGCAGGTACGGCAGCGGCGCGGCCGTGCCGTCGTGCGCGTTCGCGCCCCACACCCACAGCAGCAGGCCGAGCGCGAGCGGCGCCGCACCGACCACCAGGTAGGCCTCGCGGAAATCCGCCACCGGCCAGCGGCGCAGCACCGCCGGCCGCGTCAACGCGAACACCGCGGCGGCGATCACCGGCACCCAGCCGAGCACGCGCCAGGCCGAACCGGGTTCCCCCGCGTCGAACAGATGCACCGCCAGCTCGCCCGCCGCGACACCGACGAACAGCCACAGCCCGAGCACGTGCACCGCCTGCAGCGGCCAGCCGCCGAGCCACGCCGCCTGCCGGCGCAGCAGCAGCACATGCCACAACAACGCCACCGGCCACGCCAGCCAGCCCAGGTGGGCCGACGGCGTGATGTCGAACGCCGCCATGCCGAGCGCGATCACCACCAGCGACGGCAGCGTCAGCGCGGTGGCCTGCCCGAGCACGCGCCACTGGCGCCACGCCGCGAGCATCGTCGCCAGCACCGAGCTCGCGACCACGCAGCCGACCAGCGCCGCCGGCCAGCCGTCCCGCGCATCGGCCTCGCGCAGCAGGTGCAGCACCTGCGGCACCAGCATCAGCCCCCACCACAGCAGCGACCAGCCGACGATGCCCCATTGCACGACCGCCTGCCGCGTCCACGCGAGGGCCGCGTTCGATTCCGGCCGCGCCGCGCGCTGCAACGCATCGCCGGCCAGCAGCCCGGTCAGCGCAAGGCCCAACGGCAGCCCCAGGCGCAAACCGCCGAACGGCGCATGCGCCAGCAGGTCCGGCCCGAAGGCCAGCGTCGCCACGGCAGCAGCCACCTCCAGCAGCAGCCAGCCGAACGCCAGCGCCGGGTGCGCGATGCGCAGGCCGAGCCACAGCGCACCGACACCCAGCCACGGCCACACCAGCGCCGCGCGTTCTGCCGGCAGCACGCACAGCAGCCCCAGCGCGACCACCGCCAGCCCGGCGAGCAACGCGGCGCCGCTCGCCAGCGACCATTGCGGCAGCGCGTCACGCTCGTCCATGGCCCGCAATTGAGCACGCAGCTCCAGCCACGCGGTCGCGAGCAGGCTGCCACCGACCAGCAAGGCCGCGACCAACCCTGGCCACCCGTCGCGCGGCGCGTCCTGCGGATCGAGGTGCAGCGAAGCCGCCAGCCCCGCCAACGCGACCAGGTGCAAGGCCCCCGCGCCGGCCATCAGCACGCGCAGCGCAAAGCGGTGGCCGAGGGTCGCCAGCACCAGCGCGAGCAAGGCGGTCGCGACCGAGGCCCACAGCGGCACCAGCACCATCCATCCGAGCAGCGCCGTCGTACCGGCCGCGAGCCACGGCAGCGCGATGTCGTTGCCCTGCTCCCACCCGGCGCGCTGCGCCACCGGGTGACGGTGATGCACGCGCCACATCGCCAGCACGCTGGCCAGCATCAGCAGCACGCCGATCAGCGAGCCGTCGATCAGCGGCGTGCCTGGCGTGAGATCGAGCGACAACGCACTCACCAGCCGCACCACCGCGCCGGCCAGCACCGCGAGCGCGAACGCCCGGGTGTAGAGCCGATGCTGGCGCACGCCGAGCCAGAACATGCCGGCGGCCTCCACGGCCCAGGTGGCACCGGTCCACGCGCCCTCCAGGGCTAGCGGGATCGCGAGCGTGGCGAAGATCACGCCGACGATCACATGCGCCTCGCCGAGCAGCGCATAGCGGATGCGCGCACTGCGCAGCAACGCGCCGCCGATCACGAGGTAGAAGAACGCAAAGCCGAGTGCCGACCAGGCCGCGCCCCATTCGGTGTCCTTCACCATCAGGTACTGCAGGCCGAAGGCCGCCAGCGGCACGCCGAACACCAGYGCGCTGTCGACGCGCCCGACCTGCTGCAGCGCCTGCCGCGCGCGCTGCGCCAGCGGATCGGTCACGGCAGGGTCGTCGCCCAGCGCCAGCGCGCGCCGCGCGAACAGCACGCCGATCGCGGTGAACAGCACGAAGAACAGCAGCAAGAAGGCCTGCGTCGACGCGTACAGCGCGTCGGTGTAGTGCGCCTGCGCCCAGGCGCCGGCCAGCGTGAAGGTGCCGACCGCGCCGATCAGGTTCAGCGGTCGCCAGGCCTTGTGCCAGGCCATCAGGAAGATGCCGACGTCGAGCACCGCGAGGTAGCTGAACAGCGCGATGTGGTTGCCGCCGCCGGTCGAGACCAGCACCGGCGCGAGGAAGCCCTCGGCCACCGAGACGTAGGCGAGCCACGGCGCGTTCTGCAGCACCGCGAGCGCCGCACCCAGCACCGCGACGACCGCCATCACCGCGAAGGCAGCGCCCGGCGGCAGCAAGCCGTTCAGGCGCAAGGCCGCCAGCGCCGTCAGGTAGAACACGCCGATGCCGGCGCCCTGCAGGATCAGCCCGTAGCCCTGGCCGCCGGCGGCATCGCGCCGGTCACGCAGGCGCCAGCCGAGCACCAGCATCACGACCCCGACCAGCGCGACGCCGGCGTAGCGGAACTCGACCGGCAGGGTCGCGCGCTCGGCCACATAGCGCAGCAGGAACGCGAGGCCCAGGAACAGGATCAGCACGCCCACCTTGACGATGGTGTTGCCGCCGAAGATCCAGCGCGCGAGGAACGGCGGCAGGCGGTCGCGCAGCGGCAGCGTGGGTTCGATGGGCGGCGGCGGCGGGGTCGTGCGCGATGGCTCGGTCCACGGGGCGGGTGCCGCGGGCTCCTCGGCGGCTGTCGCCACCGCAGGCTCGAAGACCGGCGCGGGGACGGGTTCGGGGACCGGCACCGCGATCGACGCGACCGCGGGTTCGATCGATGCGGCCGCACTCGGCACGGGCCGGGGTTCGAGGACCGGTTCGAGATCGAGTTCGAGGACGGTGTCCGGCACCGCCGCCGGGACAGGTTCCACGCTGGCGGGCACCGTGCCGGCCGACAGCCGCTGCACCTGCAGCCGCAGTGCGCTCACCTCGTGCTCCAGCGCCGCGACGCGTTGCGCGAGATCCGGCGCTGCTGGGGCGACCATCGGCGCTGCGCCCTGCGGCGTCGCCGCCTCGTCCGGCATCCCGGGCCAGGCCTCCTCGGCCGGCGCTGCCGCCTCGGCCTGCTTCGACTTGCGGATCTGCCACACCACGAGCGGCGTCACGATCAGCATCACCAGCCCACCGGCCGGCCCGCCGAGCGCCAGGCCCACCAGGCCGCCCAGTACCGCATAGACGAAGTTCATCGGCCCTCCACCGCTGTCCTTGTGGCGGCGATTATGACGAGCGCCCCGGGCGCGCCCGGACGCCCTTTCGGGGGGTTGCAGGGGATCAGGCGCCGGTGAGGTAGGCGACCAGCTGCCGCTCGGCCACCGACCAGCCGCGGCGCCGGCGCAAGGCGGCGAGCCGCTCGGCCGCGCTGCGCAGCCGCGCCGGCGTCGCCTCGAGCACCCGCGGGTGCACGTACGACTTGCGGCATACCGCCACCGTGTTGCCCAGCCGCTGCGCCACGTCGGCCAGCACGTCGTTCAGCTCGCGGCGCGTGAAGCCTTCGTCCTCTCTCTTCTCTTCGGTCCGCTCGCCGGGCAGTTCGCCCAGCAGCGCCAGCGCATGCACGCTCGCATGCCAGGTGCGGAAGTTCTTCGCGGTGAATTCGGCCCCGCTCGCCTCGCGCAGGTAGTCGTTGACGTCGTCGCTGCCGATGCCGTGCAACTCGCCATCGTCGCCCTCGTACTGGAACAAGGCCTGTCCCGGCATCGCCTGGCAGCGCCGCACCACGCGCGCGACCCGCGGGTCTTCGAGCGCCACGCGGTGCTGCACGCCGCTCTTGCCACGGAACTGCAGCGTGATCTCGCGCCCGTTCACGCGCGCATGCCGGTTGCGCAGCGTCGTCAGGCCGAACGAGCCGTTGCTGCGGGCGTACTCGTCGTTGCCGATGCGCACGAGCGTCGTGTCGAGCAGGCGCACGACGGTGGCGAGCACGGTCTCGCGGCCCGGCCGCGCGCCGCCATCCTTCAGGTCGCGCTGCACCCGCGCCCGGATGCGCGGCAGCGCCTCGCCGAACTCCAGCATGCGGTCGAACTTGTCCTCGTCGCGCACCCGCCGCCACTCGGCGTGGTAGCGGTACTGCTTGCGGCCGCGCGCATCGCGCCCGGTGGCCTGCACATGGCCGAGCGGCGACGGGCAGATCCACACCTGCGTGTACGCGGGCGGGATCGCCAGCCGCCGGATCCGCTCCAGTTCGCTGCGCTCGCGCAACGGCCGCCCGTCCGGGCCGATGTAACTGAAGCCGGTGCCGCGGCGCGCCCGGCGGATGCCGGGCACCGCATCACTGACGTACTGGAGGCGCTGGCTGGCGGGCACAGTCCCTCTGCAAATTCGACCGGGTGAAGTTTTCTGACGCCGGTAAGAACATCGGCAGGATTTACGTTCCGCTCTTCGCGCGTTCGCGATCGCGCAGCATCTTGATCTGGTCGTGGTTTCGCTGCACACCGAGCTGCATGCGCGCCACCACCGACTTCACCGGCTCCGGCAGGTCGTCGTCGCGCAGCGCCGCGCGGTAGCGGGCCAGCGCCGCGTCCTCGCCGCGCTCGCACTCGTCGAGCATCGCCTGGTCGGTGTAGCCCACCAGCGAGCCGCGCACCGCGACCCAGCCGCGGTGCAGCGAACCGGCGGTCGTGCCGTCGTCTTCCGGTTCGCCCCCGTACTGCGCGACCAGCGGCGCCAGCTCCTCGGCGGCGCGGCGGCATTCGTTGGCGCGTTGCGTGAACAGCGTGCGCAGCTCTTCCGACTGCACGTGCTTCGCGCAGGCGAGGAAGCCGAATTCGCCGTCCTTCGAGGTCTCGATCAGGTCGTTCAGGGTGTCGACGATGTCATCGTGGCTCATGGTCAATTCCTTTCAGTTGGAGGCCGTGAGGCCCGTACCCTCCTCCGGCACTTGGCGTGCCCGCGGCCCTCGGTGGCACATGTGTTGCAGAGCGATGACTGAGATGTTTTCCCTGCGAGGCATCGTCCTACGACGAGCTTCCGCCAGGGATCACCAGGGATCATGAAAACCAATCTCAAGGAGACCGCGGAATGAATGCACCGACCCTTCGAACCGAGGCGCGGCAAGTCCAGGGACTGACGCCGCGCCTGCAGCGTGCGGTGCGCCTGCTGCAGCTGTCGTCGCAGGACTTCGTCCAGGAAATCCGCGACAGCATGGTGACCAACCCGTTCCTCGAACTCGAGGAGGCCAGCCCCGACGTCGTCGCACCCGCCACCTTCGACCCGGCGCTGTCCGAGGCCGTGCCGATCGCCGAGGCGGACACGCTCGCACCGGCCAATGACGCGACGATGGACACCGCGATGGAGGCCCCGCCGTCGGCCGATACCGACATGGCGTTCGAGCGCGACAGCTGGCAGGCCGGGCCGGGCAGCACCGGCGGCGGCTCGGGCGACAGCGACATCAGCGCGATGGAGCTGGTGGCCGCCGACATCGACCTGCGCCAGTACCTGCGCTCGCAGATCRCCATGCTGCCGTTGGACGAGCGCGACCATGCGCTCGCCTGCACGGTCATCGAATCGCTCGACGACGACGGCTACCTGCGC
>NZ_JBFUCB010000314.1:0-6848 GCF_056405435.1 Rhizobacter sp. P1_G5
CGGAAGAGCAGTCGTCGGGCGTCAGCCAGATCAATGCGGCGGTGAGCCAGCTGAGCCAGACGACGCAGCAGAACGCGTCGAGCTCGGAAGAACTCGCAGCCACCTCGGAAGAGATGAGCAGCCAGGCCGAGCAGCTGCAGCAGGCCATGTCGTTCTTCAAGCTGGCCGGCGGCCATGCCACGCAGGCCGCGAAGGCCTCGGGCCAGCCGCCGGTCAAGCCGGCCGCCACGCGCAGCGCCAAGGCGGGCAAGCGCGCCGCTTCGGGCGGCTTCAACCTCGCCGGCGGCATGGCGTTCGCCGGGGCTGGTGGATCGGGCGAAGGCCCGGACGAATCGCAGTTCGCCCGTTTCTGATTCAAGTCTCTGAACCAAGGAGTCCCGCGATGACCGCACTGGTCCAGACCCACCGCGCGCCGGCCACGGCCGTGGCGCGCCCTGTCGCCGCCGAGCCGGCGCAGTACCTCACCTTCATGCTGGCGGGCGAGATGTTCGCGATCGGCATCCTCGCGATCAAGGAGATCATCGAGTACCACACGCTGACCGAGGTGCCGATGATGCCGGACTGCGTGCGCGGCGTGATCAACCTGCGCGGTGCCGTGGTGCCGGTGATGGACCTGCTGGCGCGCTTCGGCCGCGCGCCGAGCCCGGTGACCAAGCGCACCTGCATCGTGATCGTCGAGATCGAGGCCGAAGGCGAGCGCCAGGTGATCGGCGTCGTCGTCGACGCGGTCAACGAGGTGCTCGACATCGCCCTCGCCGACATCGAGCCGGCACCGGCCTTCGGCGCCCGCATCCGCACCGATTTCATCCACGGCATGGGCAAGGTGCGCGGCAAGTTCGTGATCCTGCTCAACGTCGACCACGTGCTGTCGCTGGACGACCTGGGCACGCTGGCCGACGCCGCCGACCGCACGCAGAACGCGCTGGCCGTCTGACGGGCCGCCTGATACTCAAGGGAAGACAAAAATGAACTGGTTCCATCGGATGAAGCTGGCGCACAAGCTGCTGGCGAGCTTCCTGCTGTGCTCGGTGCTGACCGCGCTGGTCGGCGGCTACAGCCTCTCGCGCCTGAGCGAGYTGGGCGGCATGATCCACACGACCTACGTCGACAACGTGCTGCCGCTGCAGGACATCTCCGAGGCCGGGTCGCGCCTGACCGCGCATTCGCGCTCCTACGTGCGACTGCCGGCGATGAAGGACCCGGCCGAGGTGAAGGAGACCATCCGGCGCTCGGCGACGCACCTCGACAAGTTCAACGGCGCGCTGAAGGCCTACCGGGCCACCAACCTCAGCGCGACCGAACAGGCGCTGATGAAGGAGCTCGACGCGCAATTGCCGAACTACCTGGCGCAGAACGAGAAGATCGCGCAGCTGGTGCTGGAGGGCAAGTTCGACCAGGCCTCCGACCAGAGCAACGGGCCGGCGCGCAAGGCCGTCTCGGACATCGAGGCCACGATGGCCAAGGTCATCGAGGAACTGGCGAACCAGACCAAGGCGACCAACGACGGCGCCGAGCAGACGGTGCGCCACACCTGGACGCTGATGCTCGCGGTGATCGGCGTCTCGGTGGTGCTCGCGATCGGCCTGGGCCTGCTGGTCACCCGCGTGATCGGCCGGCAGCTCGGCGGCGAGCCCGACCATGCCGCGGCGCTGCTGCACCAGGTGGCGGCCGGCGACCTGTCGGCGCAGATCACGCTGCGCCCGGGCGACGACAGCAGCATGCTGTTCGCGGTGAAGCAGATGGTGGCCCGCCTGAAGCAGGTGATCGACGGCCAGCGCCACGTGGTGGCGGCGGCGAACCGCGGCGACTTCAGTGCGCGCGTCGAGCTCGACGGGCTGCAGGGTTTCCAGAAGGAAATGGGCGAAGGCCTGAACGCGCTGGTGTCGACCACCGGCGACAGCATCGGCGACGTGGTGCAGGTGATGGGCGCCGTCTCCGAAGGCGACCTGACGCGCACCATCGAGCGCGACTACGAAGGCGCGTTCGCCGAGATGAAGGAATACGTCAACGCCACTGTCGASAAGCTGTCGCAGGTGGTGACCGAGGTGAACAGCGGYGCGGAAGCGCTGGCGGGYGCATCGGAAGAGGTGAGCGCAACGGCGCAGTCGCTGTCGCAGGCGTCGAGCGAGCAGGCGGCGGGSGTSGARGAGACGAGCGCRTCGATCGAGCAGATGACGGCRTCGATCTCGCAGAACACCGAGAACGCGAAGGTGACGGACGGGATGGCGACGAAGGCGGCGAGCGAAGCGGCCGAGGGCGGCGAGGCGGTGCGTGCGACGGTGGCGGCGATGAAGCAGATCGCGCAGAAGATCGGGATCATCGACGACATCGCATACCAGACGAACCTGCTGGCGCTGAACGCGGCGATCGAGGCGGCGCGTGCSGGYGAGCACGGCAAGGGCTTCGCRGTGGTGGCGGCGGAGGTGCGCAAGCTGGCCGAGCGCAGCCAGGTGGCGGCGCAGGAGATCGGCACGGTGGCGGGCTCGAGCGTGGAGCTGGCCGAGAAGGCGGGGCGCTTGCTGGACCAGATGGTGCCGAACATCAAGAAGACCTCGGACCTGGTGCAGGAGATCACGGCGGCGTCGGAAGAGCAGTCGTCGGGCGTCAGCCAGATCAATGCGGCGGTGAGCCAGCTGAGCCAGACGACGCAGCAGAACGCGTCGAGCTCGGAAGAACTCGCAGCCACCTCGGAAGAGATGAGCAGCCAGGCCGAGCAGYTGCAGCAGACGATGTCGTTCTTCAAGCTGGCGACCCACGCCGACGCGCCGCGGCAGCGCCCGGCTGCGCCGCGCAAGGCGGTGGCCAGGCCGATCGCAGCGGCAGCGAAGGGGACCAAGGCGGGTGCGCGCAAACCGGCACCGGCCGCCGGCCACAGCGGCTTCTCGCTGCACGTGAACGGCGCGGGCGCGCTCGACGAATCGCAGTTCGCCCGTTTCTGATCCTGACCCGAGCGACCCCGCGGACCGGCCATGAACACCATCTCCGACAACGAGTTCGGCCTGTTCCAGCGCTTCATCTACGACGCGGCCGGCATCACGCTGTCGTCGGCGAAGAAGGCGCTGGTGTGCGGCCGGCTCGCGAAGCGGCTGCAGGCCTGCAACCTGGGCAGCTACAGCGAGTACTTCAAGCTGCTGACCAGCGGCCAGAACGGCGCCGAGGTGCAGACCGCGGTCGACCTGCTGACCACCAACGAGACCTACTTCTTCCGCGAGCCCAAGCACTTCGAGCTGCTGCGCGAGGCGGCCCTGGCGGCCAGGAACAAGGCGCAGCCGTTCCGCGTCTGGAGCGCGGCCAGCTCGACCGGCGAAGAGGCCTACAGCATCGCGATGGTGCTGGCCGACACGCTGGGCGATGCGGCCTGGGAGGTGACGGGCTCCGACATCAGCACCCGCGTGCTGCAGCGTGCGCGCCAGGCGCACTACCCGATGGAGCGCTGCCGGCAGATCCCGCAGACCTACCTGAAGCGCTTCTGCCTGCGCGGCATCGACGAGCAGCAGGGCACGCTGCTGGTCGACCGGACGCTGCGCAGCCGCGTGCAGTTCATGCAGGTCAACCTGAACACCACGCTGCCGCGGCTGGCGGCGTTCGACGTGATCTTCCTGCGCAACGTGATGATCTACTTCAACGGCGACACCAAGCGGCAGGTGGTGGCGCGCATCCTCGAGCAGCTGAAGCCGGGCGGGTTCTTCTGCATCGGCCACTCCGAGAGCCTGAACGACATCACGACGGCGTTGATCCAGGTGGCGCCGTCGATCTATCGCAAGCCGTGAGCGCAGCATGGCGGGGAGCACGATCCGATTCGACAGCGCCGAGCCCGGCGACCGGGTGCTGCAGCCCGGCGAGTACGCGGTCGGCGAGGCGCCGCTGCGCATGCGCACGCTGCTCGGCTCGTGCGTGTCGATCACGCTGTGGCACCCGGCAAGACGCGTCGGGGCGATGTCGCACTTCCTGCTGGCCGCTCGCTCGCCGAGCCGGCTGGGCGTGCCCGACGCGCGCTACGGCGAGGAGGCGCTCGCGCTGATGCTGCGCCAGCTGCACAAGCGCGGCATCGCGCCGGCCGAGTGCGAGGCGAAGATCTTCGGCGGCGGCAACATGTTCCCCGAGCAGGCCTCGCCCGCCACGCCGAACGTCGGCCGCCGCAACGGCGAGGCGGCGCGCGACCTGCTGACGGCACACGGCATCCGCGTGCATTCCGAGAGCCTGTTCGGCAACGGGCACCGCCAGATGATCTTCGACCTGGCGACCGGCGACGTGTGGGTGCGGCAGGTCAACCCGGAATCGGCGTCGATGCCGCTGGAAGGCGGCGCATGAGCAACATCCGCGTGATGGTGATCGACGACTCGGCCGTCGTGCGGCAGGTCGTCACCGCGTTGCTGGACGACGCGCCGGGCATCGAGGTGATGGCCGCGGTGGCCGACCCGGTGCTCGCGATCGAGCGGCTCAAGCACGACTGGCCCGACGTGATCGTGCTCGACGTCGAGATGCCGCGCATGGACGGCATCACCTTCCTGCGCATGGTGATGCAGCAGAAGCCGACGCCGGTGGTGATCTGCTCGACGCTGACCGAGCGCGGCGCGAAGACCACGCTGGAGGCGATGGCCGCCGGCGCGGTGGCCATCGTCACGAAGCCGAAGCTGGGGCTGAAGCAGTTCCTGACCGCCAGCGGCGAAGAGCTGATCAGCACCGTGCGTGCCGCGGCCAAGGCCAACGTGCGGCGGCTGGCCGCCGGGCCGGCGGTCGCGCCGACGCCGGCGGCGAAGAACACCGCCGACGTGATCCTGCCGCCGGCCACGCGGGCGATGACGCAGACCACCGAGCGGGTGGTGGCGCTCGGCACCTCCACCGGCGGCACGCAGGCGCTCGAAGAAGTGCTGACCGCGCTGCCGCGCGTGACGCCGGGCATCGTGATCGTGCAGCACATGCCGGAGAAATTCACCGCGGCTTTCGCGGCGCGGCTGGACAGCCTGTGCCGCATCGAGGTGAAGGAGGCCGAGCACAACGACCGCGTGCTGCCGGGCCGCGCGCTGATCGCGCCGGGCGGGCGGCACATGCTGCTCAAGCGCAGCGGGGCGCAGTACTTCGTCGAGGTGATCGACGGGCCGCTGGTGAACCGCCACCGGCCGTCGGTCGACGTGCTGTTCCGCTCGGTCGCGCGCAGCGCCGGCGCGAATGCGCTCGGCGTGATCATGACCGGCATGGGCGACGACGGCGCGGCCGGCTTGCTGGAGATGCGCAAGGTCGGCGCGCAGACCGTCGCGCAGGACGAGGAGAGCTGCGTCGTGTTCGGGATGCCGAAGGAAGCGATCAAGCGCGGCGGGGTGCAGCGGACGCTGCCGCTGGATGCGGTGGCGGCGGAGATCCAGAAGCAGGTGGGCTGAGCCCCCGGGCGCCGTTCGCGCCGCAGGGCCGCCATTTCGCGCCGCCCGCGCCCGCTTCGTCGCAGCGCGGCTGCGCGACGACAGAACGCCTCCGAGGATGCGCGCCATCGCCACCTCCCGGAGACTTCGATGAACGGTTCCACCTTCCCGCGCACCCTGGCCGCCGCCGTGTTCACGCTCGTGCTCGCCACCGGCCAGGGGATCGGCCTCGCCGCACCCGACGCGCAGTTCCGGCCCGCCTTCCAGCTCTTCAACCAGGCCTCGGCCGGCGACAAGGGCGCCGTCGACGCGGCGGCCGACGCCTTCGATGCGCTGCTGCAGGCCGAGCCGTCGAGCCCGGTGCTGATGGCCTACAGCGGCGCCAGCACCGCGATGAAGGCCCGTACGACTCTCCTTCCGTGGAAGAAGATCGGCTTCGCTGAAGACGGCCTGGCGACGCTCGACAAGGCGCTCGCGCTGCTGACCCCGGAACACGATGCGATCGGCCAGCACGGCACGCCGGCCAGCCTGGAGACGCGCTTCGTCGCCGCCAGCACCTTCCTCGCGGTGCCCGATTTCATGCACCGCGGCGCGCGCGGCAGCGCGCTGCTGGCCGAGGTGCTGGCCAGCCCGCTGTTCGCGCAGGCGCCGCTGCCGTTCCAGGCCGCGGTGTGGATGCGGGCTGGCACGCAGGCCGCGAAGGAGAACCGCGTGCCCGATGCGCGGCATTTCTTCGAGCAGGTCGTGCAGCGCGGCGCGCCGCAGGCCGAGCAGGCGCGTGCGGCGCTGCAGGGGCTGCCGTCGTGACCGCAGCGGCCGTCGAGCTGCGCGGCGTGCGCAAGACTTATCGGCTGGGTCCGCACGTGATCCCGGCGCTGCAAGGCGTGGACCTGTCCGTCGCGCGCGGCGAGCTGCTCGCGCTGACCGGCCCGTCGGGCAGCGGCAAGAGCACGATCCTGAACCTGTGCGGCCTGATCGACACCGCCGATGCCGGCGAGATCGCGATCGATGGCCGGCTGGTCGCCGGCCTCGACGAGACGCAGCGCACGCTGCTGCGCCGCGATGCGCTCGGCTTCGTGTTCCAGGGCTTCAACCTGGTGCCGGTGATGACGGTCGCCGAGAACGTTGACTACCCGCTGTTCCTCGCCGGCGTGCCGGCGACCGAACGGCGCGCGCGGGTCGCCGCGCAGCTGCTGGCCGTCGGCCTGCAGGACCATGCCGGTCATCGGCCCGATGCGTTGTCGGGCGGCCAGCGGCAGCGCGTCGCGATCGCACGCGCGCTGGTCAAGCGGCCGAAGCTCGTGATCGCCGACGAGCCGACCGCGAGCCTCGACTCCGCCACCGCCGACCAGGTGCTGGCGCTGATGCGCGAACGCGGCCACGCCGAAGGCGCCGCCTTCGTGATCGCGACGCACGACGCGCGCCTCACGCAGCGCTGCGACCGCACGCTGGCGCTGCGCGACGGGAGGATCGAATGAAGTGGCTGTACTT
>NZ_JBFUCB010000315.1:0-6830 GCF_056405435.1 Rhizobacter sp. P1_G5
TTCCTGCACCGCATGCCGTTCTACGGCGCGGCCATCCTGTGCGGCGACGACCCCGGCGTGCGCTCGATCATCCCGATGGTGTCGCGCCCGGTCGTCACCTACGGGCTCGGACCCGACGTGCAGGTGCGCGCGGTCGACGTGCAGGCGCTGCCGGGCGGGCAGATGCGCTTCACGGTGCAGCGCCGCAACGGCGTCGTGCTGCCGGACATCGCGATCACGCTGAACCTGCCGGGCGAGCACAACGTGCTGAACGCGCTCGCGGCCGTCGCGGTCGCGACCGAGCTGGAGCTGCCGGACGCGCCGCTCGTCAAGGCGCTGGCCGAGTTCCGCGGTGTCGGCCGGCGCTTCCAGCGCTATGGCGACCCGGCGGCGCGCAGCGCCAACGGTGGCGGCCACTTCACGCTGATCGACGACTACGGCCACCACCCGGTCGAGATGGCCGCGGTGATCGCGGCGGCGCGCGGCGCCTTCCCGGGCCGCCGGCTGGTGATCGCGTTCCAGCCGCACCGCTACACCCGCACGCGCGACTGCTTCGAGGATTTCGTCAAGGTGATGGGCAGCGCCGATGCGGTGCTGCTGGCCGAGGTGTATGCCGCCGGCGAGGCGCCGATCGTCGCGGCAGACGGCCGCTCGCTGGCGCGCGCGCTGCGCGTGGCGGGCAAGGTCGATCCGATCTTCGTCGACGACATCGCGCAGATGCCCGAGACGATCGCCGCGCAGGCCCGCGACGGCGATGTCGTGATCGCGATGGGCGCCGGCTCGATCGGCGCCGTGCCGGGCCAGGTGCTCGAACTGTTGAAGGAGGGCGTGTGATGTCCAGCCCGTTGAACCCGAAAGTCCCCATCGATCCGAAGTCGCTCGGCAAGGTCGCCGTGCTGCTGGGCGGCAGCTCCGCCGAGCGCGACATCTCGCTGCTGTCGGGCGGCGGCGTGTTGACCGCGTTGCAATCGCAGGGCGTCGATGCGCACGCCTTCGACCCGGCCGAGCGCGAACTCGCCGAGCTGAAGCACGAAGGCTTCGCGCGCTGCTTCATCGCGCTGCACGGCCGCCACGGCGAAGACGGCACGGTGCAGGGCGCGCTCGAACTGCTGGGCGTGCCGTACACCGGCTCCGGCGTGATGGCCTCGGCGATCGCGATGGACAAGGTGATGACCAAGCGCATCTGGCTCGCCGACGGCCTGCCGACGCCGCGCTACGTGTGGCTCGCGCCCGATCGCCAGGACCGTGCGCAGGTGCAGGCGGTGCCCGACGAGCTCGGGCTGCCGCTGATCGTGAAGCCGCCGCGCGAGGGCTCGTCGATCGGCGTCAGCAAGGTGCAGGGCTACTCCGACATGGCCGATGCGGTCGCGCTGTCGGCGAAGTACGACCCCGACGTGCTGTGCGAGGAGTTCATCGACGGTGCCGAAGTGACGTGCCCGGTGCTCGGCCAGGGGGCTGGTGCGCAGGCGCTGCCGGTGATCCGCATCGCCGCGCCCGAGGGCGCCTACGACTACCAGAACAAGTACTTCACCGACGTCGTCAAGTACCACGTGCCGAGCGGGCTCGATGCCGCGCTGGAGGCCGAGATCCAGCGCATCGTCGTGCAGGCCTATCGCACGCTGGGCTGCCGCGGCTGGGGCCGTGCCGACCTGATGATCCGCAAGCGCGACAACCAGCCGTTCCTGCTCGAGATGAACACCTCGCCGGGCATGACCTCRCACTCGCTGGTGCCGATGTCGGCCAAGGCCGCGGGCATCAGCTACGAGCAGCTGTGCCTGCACCTCGCGTCGCTCGCGACGCTGGACAGCCAGCGAGCCTGAACGCCACCGACACCACGATGCGCCACACCGCCGCACTCCACCGCACACCGGCCGCCGAGCTGCCGGTGGACGTGCGCCTGCTCAACGCCAGCGCGTCGGCGTTGTTCGTGCTGGCCGCGGCGATCTTCATGGCGCTGCTGATGCTGTGGCTGTCGCGCCAGCCGGTGTTCGCGATCCGCGCGATCCGCGTCGAGGGCGACCTCGCACGCAACAGCGTGTCGACGATCCGCGCCAATGCGTTGCCGCAGCTCGCCGGCAACTTCTTCACGTTCGACCTCGGGCGCGGCCAGCGCGCCTTCGAATCGGTGCCGTGGGTGCGCCACGCGATCGTGCGCCGCGTGTGGCCGAACCGGATCGCGGTGTCGCTGCAGGAGCACCGCGCCGCGGCGCTGTGGTCGCAGGACGACGGCGACAAGCTGGTCAACACCGAGGGCGAGGTGTTCGAGGCCAACCTCGGCGACGTGGAAGACGACCGGCTGCCGACGCTGGCCGGCCCGGACGGCAGTTCGGGCCAGGTGCTCGCGATGTACCGCCGGCTCGCACCGCTGTTCGCGCGGCACGAGTTGGAGATGGATGCGCTGTCGTTGAGCGGGCGCGGCTCGTGGCATGCGGAGTTCGACAGCGGCGCCGAGGTCGAACTGGGCCGCGGCACCGATGAGGAAATGCAGGCACGCGTCGAGCGCTTTCTCGGCACGCTGCCGCAGGTGATCGCGCGCTACCAGCGGCCGCTGGTCTATGCCGACCTGCGACACAACGAAGGCTATGCGGTGCGGCTCAAGGGCATCACCACGACGCTGGAGGCTGCGGCCCCCGGCAGACGGAAATGAGAGGGTGACACGAAACATGGCCAAGGAATACAAGGACCTGGTGGTCGGCCTCGACATCGGCACCGCGAAGGTGATGGCGGTGGTGGCCGAGGTGCTGCCTGACGGCGAGCTGCGCGTCGCCGGGCTCGGCATCGCCTCGGCCCACGGCCTGAAGCGCGGCGTGGTGGTCAACATCGATGCGACGGTGCAGAGCATCCAGCAGGCGCTGAAGGAGGCCGAGATGATGGCCGACTGCAAGATCACGCGCGTCTACACCGGCATCACCGGCAGCCACATCCGCGGCCAGAACTCCACCGGCATGGTGATCGTGCGCGACAAGGAGGTCACGCCGGTCGACGTGGCGCGCGTCGTCGAGACCGCGAAGGCGATCAACATCCCGAACGACCAGCGGCTGCTGCTGGTCGAGCCGCAGGAGTTCGTGATCGACGGCCACGAGGTCAAGGAGCCGATCGGCATGAGCGGCGGCCGGCTCGAGGTGAAGGTGCACATCGTGACCGGCGCGCAGAGCGCGGCCGAGAACATCGTCAAGTGCGTGCGGCGCTGCGGGCTGGAAGTGGACCAGCTGGTGCTGAACCCGAGCGCGTCCAGCCATGCGGTGCTGACCGAGGACGAGAAGGACCTGGGCGTGGCGCTGGTCGACATCGGCGCCGGCACCACCGATGTCGCGATCTTCACCGACGGCGCGATCCGCCACACCGCGGTGATCCCGATCGCCGGCGACCTGATCACCAGCGACATCGCGATGGCGCTGCGCACGCCGACCAAGGATGCGGAGGAGATCAAGGTCGAGTACGGCGTGGCCAAGCAGCTGCTGGCCGACCCGAGCGAGAACCTGGAGGTGCCGGGCCTCGGCGACCGCGCGCCGCGCATGCTGAGCCGCCAGGCGCTGGCTGGCGTGATCGAGCCGCGGGTGGAAGAGATCTTCTCGCTGGTGCACCAGGTGATCCGCGAGAGCGGCTACGAGGAGCTGCTGTCCAGCGGCATCGTGCTGACCGGCGGCGCGGCGGTGATGCCGGGCATGGTCGAGCTCGGCGAGGACATCTTCCTGAAGCCGGTGCGCAAGGGCATCCCGACCTACCACGGCTCGCTGCACGACATGGTGGCGAACCCCCGTTCGGCCACCGTGATGGGCCTGCTCGAGGAGGCGCGGCTCGGCCGTGCGCGCGGCATCAAGGCCGCGCAGCAGGCCGGTTCGGTGAAGACGCTTTTCGGTCGCGCCAAGGACTGGTTCCTCGGCAATTTCTGACACACCACGGAGAACGCGCATGACGACAAACGCATCCGCAAGCCTCGGCCTCGAGCTCCGTGGCAGCAGGTATCCCCCATGAAGAACAACAACACACCAGACGAGGACTCATCAGAGTCCCACCCCAGAACGGCAACTGCAACAAGGATTGGAGAACACCATGGCCATTGAAATGATCGAAGACTTCGACCTGGGCACGCAGATCAAGGTGATCGGCGTCGGCGGCGGCGGCGGCAACGCGGTCGACCACATGATCTCGCGCGGCGTGCAAGGCGTGGAGTTCGTCTGCGCGAACACCGACGCGCAGGCGCTGAACCGCTCGACGGCGCACCACCTGATCCAGCTCGGCAGCACCGGGCTGGGCGCCGGCGCGAAGCCGGAGGCCGGCCGCGCCGCGGCGGAAGAAGCGGTCGACCGCATCCGCGACTCGATCAAGGGCGCGAACATGCTCTTCATCACCGCCGGCATGGGCGGCGGCACCGGCACCGGCGCCGCGCCGGTGATCGCGCGCATCGCGAAGGAGATGGGCATCCTGACGGTCGGCGTGGTCACCAAGCCGTTCGACTTCGAAGGCAACCGCCGGATGAAGGCGGCCGACGCGGGCCTGGCCGAGCTGGAAGCCAACGTCGATTCGCTGATCGTGATCTTGAACGACAAGCTGCTCGACGTGCTGGGCGACGACGTGACGCAGGACGAGGCCTTCGCGCATGCCAACGACGTGCTGAAGAACGCGGTCGGCGGCATCAGCGACATCATCCACATCCCGGGGCTGGTCAACGTCGACTTCGAGGACGTGAAGACGGTGATGAGCGAGCCGGGCAAGGCGATGATGGGCACGGCCACGGCCAGCGGCCCGGACCGCGCGCACAAGGCGGCCGATGCGGCGGTGGCCTGCCCGCTGCTGGAGGGCATCGACCTGTCCGGCGCACGCGGCGTGCTGGTGCTGATCGCTGCCGGCAAGGGCAGCTTCAAGCTGAGCGAGAGCCGCAACGCGATGAACACCATCCGCCGCTATGCCGCGGACGATGCGCACGTGATCTACGGCACCGCCTACGACGAGAGCCTGGGCGACCAGCTGCGCGTCACGGTGATCGCCACCGGCCTGAGCCCGGCCAAGCGCGTGGCTGCGCCGATCAGCGTGGTCCACACGCAGGTCGCGCAGCGCACCGGCACCGACAACATCCCGGTGCTGACGCAGCCGGTCAACCCGCCGGGCGGCGGCGCGCACGACTACAGCAGCCTGAGCGTGCCGAGCGTCTGGCGCAACGGCCGCACGGCCGCGGCGAAGGTGGATGCGCTGGCGAGCAACGGGATGGACGAGATCGAGATCCCGGCGTTCCTGCGCAAGCAGGCGGATTGATGACCCACCCCCGAGGCGCTGGCGCGCCTCCCCCTCGAGGGGGCGCCCCCAGTGGCCCGGCAAAGCCGGTTCCACGGGGGCCGCTGGGTTTGCTCGTCCGGACCTAAAATCGTTCGATGCTTGCCCAACGCACCCTCAAGTCCCTGACGCGCGCCGTCGGCGTCGGCGTGCACGGCGGCCAGCGCGTCGAGCTGACGTTGCGGCCGGCGCCGCCCGACACCGGCATCGTGTTCCGCCGGATCGACCTGCCGACKCCGGTCGACATCCCGGTGGCGGTGCTGTCGATCTCGGAGGCGCGCATGGCGACCACGCTGTCGCTGAACGGCGACCCGGGGGCGCCGAAGGTCAACACCATCGAGCACCTGCTGTCGGCCTGCGCCGGGCTCGGCATCGACAACCTGCGCGTCGACATCACCGCCGAAGAGGTGCCGATCCTCGACGGCTCGGCCGCATCGTTCGTGTTCCTGCTGCAATCGGCGGGCATCGAGCTGCAGGATGCGCCGAAGCGCTTCATGCGCATCCTGAAGCCGGTGGAGGTGCGCGAGGGCGAGGGGCCGAAGCTGAAGTGGGTGCGGCTCGAGCCGTACAGCGGCTACCGGCTGACCTTCGAGATCGACTTCGACCACCCGGCGGTCAACCAGACCGGCCAGCGCGTGGTGTTCGACATGGGCTCGGGCCACTACAAGCGCGACATCGCGCGCGCGCGCACCTTCGGCTTCACGAAGGATGTCGAGATGATGCGTTCGCGCGGGCTGGGCCTGGGCGGCAGCATGGACAACGTGATCGTCGTCGACGACTACCGCGTGCTGAACTCCGATGGGTTGCGCTACGACGACGAGTTCGTCAAGCACAAGATCCTCGACGCGATCGGCGACATGCAGGTGGCCGGCCACCCGCTGATCGGCGCGTACACCGCGTACAAGTCGGKCCATGCGCTGAACAACAAGCTGCTGCGCGCGGTGCTGGCCGATGCATCGAGCTACGAGATCGTCAGCTTCGAGGACGAACGCGAAGCGCCGGCGGGCCTCGCCGCGCTGGCCCCGGCGTGGTGACGCCCTTCAACCCCAACTTCCCGCACCCCTGATGGCCATCTTCAGCTGGATCATGCTCGGCCTCGCGGCGCTGCTGCTGCTGGGCAGCGGCATCGCATGGGGCCTGTTCCTCGCGATGGACGATTCGGACTGGCAGAAGCTCGGCATCAAGGTGTTCCGCATCGCGATGGTGGTGCTGCTGTTCTACGTGAACGGCATGGTCTACGCGCACATCGTCGCGGTGTTTCGCGGGGCGCCGCCGGTGGTGCAGGTGCCGCTGCCGGATTCCGACTGAGGCTGCTTCTGCTTGGCTCGGCGCGGCGGGTGGCGTGAGGGGCTGGGGGCTCGGCTGGGTCGGTCGACCCTGGCGGGCCGACTGCACGAAGAAGCTCGGCTTCGGGGGTGCATCGGCAAACTCCCGCCACTCACTTCRTTCGTTGTGGTCAAACACAGCCGATGAGTATGTCTACGAAGCGCGCTGGCGCGCGCCACCCCCGAAACCGATCTTCTCCGTCGCCCCAGAAGTCGCCCCCAGCCCCTCACGCCACCCGCCGCGCCGCGCAGCAC
>NZ_JBFUCB010000316.1:0-6821 GCF_056405435.1 Rhizobacter sp. P1_G5
GCGAACGGAGGGAGTTTGGGCGACGGGCCATGAAACCAGTCAGCGGAGGGAAGTCTTTGCCCCGCCAGGGGCGAAGACCGCACCGGCCGGCGAGCCACAGCCTCCCCATCCGCGCCTTTGCCGCGCAAACGCAACGCAACGTGGAGAAGACTCAGCTCCGGTAATCCGCGTTGATCTTGACGTAGTCGTAACTCAGGTCGCAGGTCCACACCGTCGCCGATGCCTGCCCGCGGTTCAGCACCACCCGCACGTCGATCTCGCTCTGCTTCATCACGCGCTGCCCGTCTTCCTCCCGGTAGCTCGGGTTGCGCCCACCCTGCTTCGCGACATGCACGTCGTCGAGGAACAGGTCGATCTTCGTCTGGTCGAGGTCGGCGATGCCGGCATAACCCACCGCCGCCAGGATGCGACCCAGGTTCGGGTCGCTCGCAAAGAAGGCCGTCTTCACCAGCGGCGAGTGCGCGATCGCATACGCCACCTGCTGGCACTCGGCCTCGCTGGCGCCTGCCTCCACCTGCACGGTGATGAACTTGGTCGCACCCTCGCCGTCGCGCACGATCGCCTGCGCGAGCTGCTGCGCCACGCTGACCAGCGCCTCGCGCAAGGCCGCACCTTCCGCGCTGTCCACGCTCGCGATCGGCGCATGCCCGGCCTGCCCGGTCGCGACGACGACGAACGAATCGTTGGTCGATGTGTCGCCGTCGATCGTGATGCGGTTGAACGACAGGTCGGCCGCCTCCTTCACCAGGCCCTGCATCAGCGCCGGCGCGATCACCGCATCGGTGGCCACGAAGCTCAGCATCGTCGCCATGTTCGGGCGGATCATCCCCGCCCCCTTGCTGATGCCGGTCACCGTGACCGTCTTGCCGCCGATGCGCAGCTGGCGCGACGCCGCCTTCGGCAGCGTGTCGGTCGTCATGATGGCCTCGGCCGCGACACCCCAGTTGTCTTCCTTCAGGTCGGCCAGCGCTGCCGGCAGGCCAGCCTCGATGCGGTCGGCCGGCAGCGGCTCCATGATCACGCCGGTCGAGAACGGCAGCACCTGCTCCGGCGCCAGCTCGAGGTGGCGCGCCAGCGCCACGCAGGTCGAGAACGCGCGCACCAGGCCGTCTTCGCCGGTGCCGGCATTCGCGTTGCCGGTGTTGATCACGATCGCGCGCGGGCCGGTGCCGCTTGCCAGGTGCTTGCGGCACAGCTGCACCGGCGCGGCACAGAAACGGTTGCTCGTGAAGACCCCCGCCACCTGCGAACCCTCGGCCAGCGTGATCACGCTCAGGTCGCGGCGGTTGGCCTTGCGCACGCCCGCCATCGTGATGCCGAGCTTGACGCCGGGAACGGGGTGCAGGGTCTTCGGATCGGGGGCGCTCAGGTTGACGGGCATGGCGGTCTCTCAGTCGGGCAGCAAGGATGGGAGGGCATTGTAGAAAGAGGCGATGTCATCATGAAGTCGCGCCAGCACGACCTGGTCGCTGAAACCGCCTTGTTCGTCGCGCTCGTACGCGCGCAACACGCCCTCACGCTGCATGCCCAGCCGCTCGGCCAACTGGATCGAGCGGTGGTTGCGGGCATCGCACCAGGCCTCGACGCGCATCACGCCCAGCTCGAATGCCAGTTGCACCAGCGCCGCGCCGGCCTCGTGCATCAGCCCGCGCCCGGCCTGCCGCGAATCGGCCACGTAGCCGATCTGGCAGCGCGGCACCTCGAAGTCGAAGCTGTGCAGGTCGAGGTTGCCGACGAAGGCGCCGGTGTCGCGGTCGAACGCGAAATAGATCAGGCACTCGCCAGCCGCCACCCGCTCGGCATTGCGCCGGCAGAAGCGCTCGGCTCGCTCTGCCGTGAAGGGCGCCTGCCCCCACGCGATGAAGCGCAGCTCGCCGAGCGAGGCATTGACGCTCTCCATCACGACCGCCGCGTGCGATTCGCGCGGATGCTCCAGCCGCAGCCGCGGCGTGAACAGCTCCTTCGGCGCGCCTTGCAGCGTGCTTTCATCCATCGACGGAATCCCCAAAACAAGAACGGAGCCCGAAGGCTCCGTCGTTTGCTGCGTCAGGTCAAGTCAAGCGAGTTTGCCGTGGCACTGCTTGTACTTCTTGCCGCTGCCGCACGGGCAGGCATCGTTGCGGCCGACCGGCGGGAAGCCGCTCGCCAGCCGGGCGAGTGCCGCGGCGTCCGGGTCCTGCGACACGCTGCCATCCTCGTTCGGGTGCGTGTAGGTCACGTTGCTGATCGCCTCGGCACGCTCCTCGATCGCCTCGGCCGCCTGCGCCACCTGCTCCTGCGTCTGCACGCGCACCGTCATCAGGATGCGGGTCACGTCCATCTTGACGACGTCGAGCAGCTGGCTGAACAGCTCGAAGGCCTCGCGCTTGTACTCCTGCTTCGGATTCTTCTGCGCATAGCCGCGCAGGTGGATGCCCTGGCGCAGGTAGTCCAGCGCCGCCAGGTGCTCGCGCCAGTGCTGGTCGATCTGCTGCAGCAGGATCATCCGCTCGAACGGCAGGAACTGCTCGGCACCGACGATCGCGAGCTTGGCCGCGAAGGCCTCGTGGCCGGCCTTCACCACCATCTCGACGATCTCGTCGTCGGTGATCGCCTGGCTCTTCTCGACGTGCGCCTTCACCGGTACCTCGAGCTGCCATTCGTCGCGCAGCGTCTTCTCGAGCGCGTCCAGGTCCCACTGCTCCTCGACGCTCTCGGCCGGCACATAGGTGCGCACCACGTCGGTCAGCGTGCTCTCGCGCAGGCTCGACACCTGGGCTTCCAGCTGCGGCGCCTCGAGGATGTCGTTGCGCTGCTGGTAGATCACCTTGCGCTGGTCGTTCGACACGTCGTCGTACTCGAGCAGCTGCTTGCGCACGTCGAAGTTGCGCGCCTCGACCTTGCGCTGCGCGCTCTCGATGCTGCGCGTGACGATGCCGGCCTCGATCGCCTCGCCCTCCGGCATCTTCAGCCGGTCCATGATCGCGCGCACGCGGTCGCCGGCGAAGATGCGCATCAGCGGGTCTTCGAGCGACAGGTAGAAGCGCGACGAACCCGGGTCGCCCTGGCGGCCCGAACGGCCGCGCAGCTGGTTGTCGATGCGCCGCGATTCATGCCGCTCGGTCGCGATGATGCGCAGGCCGCCGGCCGCCTTCACCTGGTCGTGCAGGCCCTGCCATTCGCTCTTCAGCGTCTCCGAGCGCGCGAGCTTGTCGGCTTCGACGATGCCTTCGTCGGCCTCGATCAGCTGGATCTGCTTCTCGACGTTGCCGCCCAGCACGATGTCGGTGCCGCGGCCSGCCATGTTGGTSGCGATCGTGATCACGCCCGGGCGCCCGGCCTGCGCGACGATCTCGGCTTCCTTCGCGTGCTGCTTGGCGTTCAGCACCTGGTGCGGCAGCTGGGCCTTCTGCAGCAGCGTGGAGATCAGCTCCGAGTTCTCGATCGAGGTCGTGCCCACCAGCACCGGCTGGCCGCGCTTGACGCAGTCGCGGATGTCCTCGATGACGGCGTTGAACTTCTCCTTGTTGGTCTTGTAGACCAGGTCGAGCTCGTCCTTGCGCACCGTCGGCCGGTTCGGCGGGACGATCACCGTCTCCAGGTTGTAGATCTCCTGGAACTCGTAGGCCTCGGTGTCGGCCGTGCCGGTCATGCCGCCCAGCTTGCCGTACATGCGGAAGTAGTTCTGGAAGGTGATCGACGCGAGCGTCTGGTTCTCGCTCTGGATGTCGACGCCTTCCTTGGCCTCCACCGCCTGGTGCAGGCCGTCGGACCAGCGGCGGCCCGTCATCAGCCGGCCGGTGAACTCGTCGACGATGATCACCTCGCCGTCCTGCACCACGTAGTGCTGGTCGCGGTTGTACAGGTGGCGTGCGCGCAACGCGGCGTACACGTGGTGCATCAGCGTGATGTTCTGCGGGTCGTACAGGCTCGCGCCCTCGACCAGCAGGCCGGCCTCGCGCAGGATGCGCTCGGCGTTCTCGTGGCCGTCTTCGGTCAGGAAGACCTGGTGCGTCTTCTCGTCGACGGTGAAGTCGCCCGGCTCGATCACGCCTTCGCCGGTGCGCAGGTCGAGCTCGCCGATCTGCTTCTTCATCTGCGGCACGACGGCGTTGATGCGCACGTACAGCTCGGTGTGGTCTTCGGCCTGGCCGCTGATGATCAGCGGCGTGCGCGCCTCGTCGATCAGGATCGAGTCCACCTCGTCGACGATCGCATAGGCCAGGCCGCGCTGCACGCGGTCGGCCGTCTCGTAGACCATGTTGTCGCGCAGGTAGTCGAAGCCGTACTCGTTGTTGGTGCCGTAGGTGACGTCGGCGGCGTAGGCGGCCTGCTTCTCCTCGCGCGGCATCTGCGGCAGGTTGATGCCCACCGTCAGGCCCAGGAAGTTGTACAGCCGGCCCATCCATTCGGCATCGCGGCGGGCCAGGTAGTCGTTGACCGTCACCAGGTGCACGCCCTTGCCGGCCAGCGCATTCAGGTAGACCGGCAGCGTCGCCATCAGCGTCTTGCCTTCGCCGGTGCGCATTTCGGCGATCTTGCCGTTGTGCAGCGACATGCCGCCGATCAGCTGCACGTCGAAGTGGCGCATCTTCAGCACCCGCTTGCCGCCTTCGCGCACGACCGCGAAGGCCTCGGGCAGCAGCGCATCGAGCGACTCGCCCTTCGCGTGGCGCTCCTTGAACTCGACCGTCTTGGCCTTCAGCGCCTCGTCGCTGAGCTGCTCGAACTGCGGCTCCAGCGCGTTGATCTGCTGCACCACGACCCGGTACTGCTTGAGCAGGCGGTCGTTGCGGCTACCGAAAATCTGGGTGAGAAGCTTGGGCAACATGCAGCGTCAGGGGTTGGTACGGGAAGGCAGCCGCGGCCTCCCGCGTTGTTTTGCGAACGGGCCGACTTCTTGGATGCTGGGGTGAGCTGAGGGTGCGGTCCGCGTTTGCAAGCCTACAAACCTGCAAGCCCGGCGCACGATCAGCGAAAGCGGCGGATTTTACGGCAAGCGGCCGCCGGCAGCGTGGCCGGGCCGTTGCCGGATTCAGCGACGGACAGCGCCCTTGGCGGCGGCCTGGGCCCCGCCGGCCAGGAATTTCGCCGGATCCTGCGGCACGCCCTCGACCAGCACCTCGAAGTGCAGGTGCGGGCCGGTCGAGCGGCCGGTGGTGCCGACGTAGGCCACGATCTGGCCGCGCCGCACCAGGTCGCCGGTCTTGACCGCGATGCGCGAGGTGTGCGCATAGCGGGTCACCAGGCCGTTGCCGTGGTCGATCTCGAGCAGGTTGCCGTAGGCCGGGTGCACGTCGGTGGAGCGCACCACGCCCCCGGCCGCGGCCATGATGGGCGTACCCACGTCGGTCGGGAAATCGAGCCCGGTGTGCAAGGCCGCGCGCCCGGTGAAGGGATCGGTGCGGAAGCCGAAGCCCGAGCCGACCTGCACGTCGATCGGCCGGCTGTTGGGCACCATCAGCTGCTGCATGCGCTGCTCGAAGAGACGCGACTCGACCATCGTGAACAGGTCGGTGCTCTGCTCGGCCGCCTCGTCCAGCGACGACACCATGCCGTTCAGCTGGTCGAACGACGGCGTGCGGGCCGGCACGAACGGCCCGCCCTGTCCGCCGGACACCGCGGCCGGCACGATCTGTTTCAACTCTTCCGGTTTCATACCGGCCAGGCCCGAGACCCGCTCGCCCATCGCCTCGAGCTTGATCAGCTTGGCCTGCATCTCGCCGACCTTCTGCGCCATCGCATCGAGGTTCTCGCGCACGAAGCGGTCGCGCTGGGCGAATTCATCGCGCACGACCAGCCGGACGATCTGGCTGACCACCGGCCAGCCTTCGCGCGCCGCCTTCAGGAACACCACGTGGTAGATGGTGCCCGACAGCAGCATCAGCACCAGCGCCAACCCGACCAGCGCCCCGAAGGCCTGGAAGCGGTTGAAGCGCAACACCCGCGTTCGGGCCAGGGTGCCGTGCGTGATCAGGATCTGCATCGCTAAACTCCTTCCGGTGAAACCGAAGACATCCCCGGTCACCCCCAACGCCTTGCGCATCGAAGAGGCCCTGAGCCGAAGTGCGCCTCTGGCTCACTTGCAGCGGCTGCTGCAGGAGTCGAATGCACGCTTCGATGCGGTACGAAACTGTCTGCCGCCCACACTGGCCCTGCATGTGAAGCCCGGGCCGGTCGACGATGAGGGCTGGTCTCTGCTTGCGGCCAACTCTGCGGTCGCCTCCAAGCTGCGCCAGCTGCTGCCCCGGATGGAGCAGACACTCCACGCCCGGGGCTGGCAGGTTACTGCAATACGGGTGAAGGTTCAATCAACCTGAGGCCTGACGTGTGTCAGGTGGTTGATGGATGGTGCCCCCGGCAGGAATCGAACCCGCGACCTTCGGTTTACAAAACCGCTGCTCTACCAGCTGAGCTACAAGGGCTTGAGGCGGGGATTCTATTTGATGCGCTTGAGCGCCGGACGCGGCCCGCCACCGCCCGCAGGCGGTTCGGGCGGCTTGTCTTCATCCGACTCGCGGGCCGGCGTGGCAACGGCCGGCTCGGCATGGCCTTCGGTGGTGGCCAATCGCAGGCCGCCACCCGCGGGGCGATCGGCCGGCGCGCCGTCATCCGACTCGCCGGCCGTCTCGGCCGCCGATTCGCTGGGCATCGGGAACGCCATGCCCTGCCCGTTCTCGCGCGCATAGATCGCGATGACGTGGTCCACCGGCACCGCGATCTCGCGCGCAATGCCGCCGAAACGTGCCTTGAACTCGATCATCTCGTTGCCGAGCTGCAGGGCCGTGGTGGCCTCGAAGCTGACGTTGAGCACGATCTCGTTGTTCTTSACGTACTCGGCC
>NZ_JBFUCB010000317.1:0-6817 GCF_056405435.1 Rhizobacter sp. P1_G5
GGTGTGGCGGAACTCCTGCAGCATCTCGGCGCGCTGCGCGTCGGGTTGCGCATACACGTGGTCGACGAAGCCGGCGTTGAAGATCTCGTTGACGAACGGGCTGTCGTCGGCCGGGCGGATCGCGCGCGCCCGCATCACCAGGTCGACGCGCGGCGCGCTCGGCCGGCTGTGCAGGTCGATGAACAGTTCGGCCGCGCTCTGGCCCGCGCCGACGATCGCGATGCGCTGCGCATCGGCATGGCCTGCCAGGCCGGCCAGGTAGCCGCTGGAGTGCATCACGCGCGGGTCGCCCTTCAACGCACGGAAGGCTTCGGGGATGTTGGCGGTGCCGCCGATGCTCACCACCAGGTGGCGCGCCAGCCGCTCGTGCCACTGGCCGGCGGCGTCGCGCGAGCGCACGCGCAACAGCGTGACCTCGCGGCCCTGCGTGTGCGGCAGCACCTCGAGCACCTCCTCGCCGTAGACGCAGCTGTCGTCGAACTGCGCCGCGGCCCAGCCGAGGTAGTCGTTGAACTCGCGGCGGCTCGGGTAGAAGGTCTTCAGGTTGATGAAATCCTGCAGCCGGCCGCGCTGGTGCAGGTAGTTCACGAAGGTGAAGCGGCTGGTCGGGTTGCGCAGCGTCGCCAGGTCCTTCAGGAACGAGATCTGCATGTGGGCCTGCGACAGCAGCATGTCCGGATGCCACGCGAAGCCGGGCTGGCGCTCGATGAACAGCGCATCCACCAGCGGGCGGCCGGCGCGGCGCTGCTCGTCGAGCGCGATCGCCAGCGCCAGGTTCGACGGCCCGAAGCCGATGCCGATGAGGTCGTGCACGCGCATGGTCATGTCCTTGACTGCAGAGTGGAAGGGGCGTCGTCCTCGCGCGGCCWCCACAGCGTGTCGGCGAAGAAGCGCTCGCGCAGCAGCGAGACCAGCATCGCGCGCTTGTGCGGGAAATCGAACTCCTTCACCTTGGCGTAGCCGGAGCGGTCGAGGTTGCGCAGCTGCTGCCGGTGGTCGGCGCGCGGCTCGCCAACGATGCGCCGCGTGCGCGGGTCGGCGAGGAACAGGTAGTGCGAGATCGACGTGAGCCAGGCGGTCGCGAAGGCCTTGCCGCGGAAGCTCGGCTCGCCGATCAGCACGTGCCAGCCGCGGTCGTGGTCGTCGGCCTCGCAGAACGGCGCGATGCGGTTCTCCTTCGCCCAGTAGGCCTCGAAGTAGCCGAACGGCTCGCCGTCCAGGCAGGCGATCATCGATTGCATGTGCGGGTCGGCGGCGATCGCGTCGAGGTAGCTGCGGTGCTTCGCGAGGTCGCCGTCCTCCTGCCAGACCTGGGCCACGTCGGGGTCGTTCATCCAGCGGTGGAAGCGCGGCAGGTCGGTCTCGATGTCGAGGCTGCGGAACGAGAAGGTCTGGTCGAGCCACGGGATGTGGCGCTGGTACAGCGTGCCCGTTCGCTTGGCGGCGCGCAGCGGGTGGCGGCGCGGGCCGGTCAGCGTGTAGCGCAGCGGGATCGGTGGCGCCACCTGCGGCAGCCACATCGGCGCGTGCTGGAAGAACATCTCGCGGTGCACCAGCCGCCGTCCGTCGGGCGCCGGCAGCGCGAGGCCGTGCTCGACGAGGTTCAGCGCCGATGCGAACGGCGGCACGAGCGTCAGCATCGGCGTGCCGGGCTCGAAGGTGAAGGCCGCCTCGATGATCGCCAGCAGGTGCGCGGGCGACGGCTCGCCGGAGCAGGGGCCGAGCCACTGCAGCGTGGACTCGTCGCGATCATGCTTCCACTGCCAGCGGCCGATGCGGTCGCGCGGCGCGGATGTGGGATGCAGATCGCTCACCACCAGCCGGTCGCCATCGCGCTGCACCTGCAGGGCCTGGCCGGACGGGTGGCTCACGCAGCGCGGGGCCGCAGGGTCGGGAGAGGGTCGTGTGCTGGGTGTGCCGCTGTTCATGCCTCCATGACGAGCGGTCGGCGGCTTTGTTCAGCCGCTTCATCGCTGAACACCACGCGCGGTGCTTCGTCATGTGGCTCATGGAACCGTCAAACAGACAGGCAAAGGGACAGGCAAAACTCGTCTACATCGCGTCGCTGCGCAACGCGGCGGCCGACCGGGCCGGGCAGCTCATCCCGTTCAAGGGAGAGACGCGCTACATGAAGTCGCCGCTCGAGTTCCTCGTCGAGACGCTGAACGGCAGCGCGCTCGGCGAGGCGTATTCGCTGCAGGCGGTGATCTTCGACGACGACGAGGGCAACCCGCGCGACCGCGAGCAGCTGAAGGACTACGGCTTCTCGCCGCACCCGAGTCGCTGCTGGCCGCATCCGCCGGCGCTGCAGGTGCAGGGCCGGCCGGTGGTCGAGCTGATGGAAGCGGTGCCGTCCACCTACCGCCGGCTGCCGCTCGATGCGGCCGAGCGGCCGGCCGGCAAGCGCGACTTCGAGGCCCGGCTGCTGGCGCGGCTGCAGGCGCTGCAGGCCGACGTGGTCGTRCTCGACGGCCTGCTGGTGATCCTCGACGAACTGGTGCGCCCGGGCGCGCCGTTCCACCGGCGCATCGTCAACATCCACCCCGGCATCACGCGCGAAGGATCGCCGCACCAGCGGCGCGGCGCCTGGGCCACGCTCGATGCGCTGCACGGCGCACGGGGCGAGCGCATCGACTGGCGCACGCTCGCGCGCACGCCGGTCGAGCCGGTGCGGCAGACCGGCGCGTCGTTCCACTACGTCGACAACGGCATCGATTCCGGCGAGGTGATCGTCGACGTGCTGGCCACCGGGATCGACCCGGCCGACACCATCCTCGAGCTGCGCTGGAACAACTTCAACCACAGCCTGTTCCCGGCGCTGCAGCTCGGGCTGGCGGCGCTCGCGGCGCAATGAAAGAGACCGCTCCCATGCTTGCATCGATACGTGGCGCGCTGATCGGCGCGCTGGCCTTGCTGATCACGAGCGCGCAGGCGCGCGGCCCGGCGCTGGCCGGTGTCGAGATCCGCCGCACCAGTGACGACATCCCGCACCTGCGCGCCGCGAACTGGCGCGATCTCGGCACCGGCATCGGCTACGTGCAGGCGCAGGACGCGCTGTGCACGCTGGCCGAAGGCTTCGTCACCTGGCGCGGCGAGCGGTCGCTGTTCTTCGGGGCCGAGGCGCGGCCGGCGCACCATTCCACCTTCGGCAAGCCGTTGAACCTGGAACTGGACTTCTTCTTCCGCGGCTTCGCCGACGACGCGACGATCGCGCGCGCCCGGGCTGCGCAGCCGCGCGACCTGCTGGATGCCGCCGAGGGCTTCGCACGCGGCTACAACCGCTACCTGGCCGAAGCGCGCCGCGGCGGCACGGCAGCGGCGCGCCAGGCCTGCATCAACGAATCCTGGGTGCGCGAGATCAACGCCGACGACATCCTGCGGCGCTTCTACGCGGCGCAGGTTGCTGCCGGCTGGTCGCGCTTCATCCCGGAGATCGTCAACGCGCGGCCCGCGGCACCGTCCGCCGCCGTCGGCGATGCGACGCGCTGGCCGCGCCAGCAGGTCGGCGATCATCCGGCGCTCGGCAGCAACATGCTGGCCTTCGGCCGCGCGGCGACTGGCGAGGCGGGCGGCGTGCTGTTCGGCAACCCGCACTGGTACTGGGGCGGGCCCGACCGCTTCTACCAGATGCACCTGACGATCCCCGGCCGCGTCGACGTGGCTGGCGTCGCCTTCCTCGGCGTGCCGCTGGTGATGGTCGGCTTCAACGACCGCATCGCCTGGAGCCACACGGTGTCGGCGGCACGGCGCTTCGGATTGTTCGACCTGACGCTCGACCCGGCCGACCCGACGCGCTACCTCGTCGATGGCCGCAGCGAGCCGATGCAACGGCGCGAGGTGACGGTGGACACCCGGGCCGCCGATGGCAGCGTGCAACGCGTGACGCGCACGCTGTACGGCAGCCGCTTCGGCCCGATCGTCGACCTCGGAAAGCGCGCCGCGCCGTTCGGCTGGGGCACGGCCCATGCGATCGCGATGCGCGATGTGAACGGCGAGAACTTCCGCGTGTTCCGCACCTTCCTGGCCTGGAACCAGGCGCGCTCGCTGGACGACTTCATCGCGATCCAGAAGCGCGAGGACGGCATGCCCTGGGTCAACACCGCGGCGATCGGGCGCGGCGACGGCCGGGCCTGGCTGGGTGACGTGGGTGCCGTGCCGAACGTGCCCGACGAGCTGCGCGCCGCGTGCAGCACGCCGCTGGCGCAGGGCTTCGCCGGTGTCGACCCGGTGACGCCGTTCCTCGACGGCAGCCGCGCCGCCTGCGACTGGCGCAGCGATGCGGCCGCGGTGCAGCCGGGCACGATGCCGGTGTCGCAGATGCCGGGGCTGTTGCGCAAGGACTACGTGGCCAACATGAACGACAGCTACTGGCTGTCGAACCCGAAGCAGCCGCTGGAGGGGTTCGCGAAAGTGCTGGGTGGCGAGCGGCAGGCCTTGTCGCTGCGCGGGCGGCTGGGGCACCGCATCGCGCAGGAGTTGTCGGGCCGGCCCGATTCCGCCGAGGCGCTGAGCCGGCGCGTGCGGCAGGCGGTGCTGCTGCCGCGTGCGCTGTCGGCCGAGCTGTTCAAGGGCGAGCTGCTGGCGGGGGCGTGCGCGCAGCCGCGGGTGGTGCTGGCAGGGCGCGAGGTCGATGTCGGCCCGGCCTGCGAGGTGCTGGCGCGCTGGCCGGACCGTGCCGATGCCGATGCGCGCGGCGCGCTGCTGTGGGATGCGTTCTGGACCCGGCTGGACGAGCTGCCACCCGGTGAGTTCTTCGGCGTGCCGTTCGCGGCCGAGGCGCCGCTCGCGACGCCGCGCGCGCCGAAGGCAGGGGACCCGCGTGTGGCGCAGGCGCTGGCTGCGACCGTCGTGGCCTTCGGCGAGCGCGGTTGGGCGTTCGACGCGCCGCTCGGCAGCCGGCGCTTTGTGCGCAGCGGCGGGGAGCGCTTCGCGTTGACGGGCGGCTGCCACGTCGTCGGCTACTTCAACGTGGCCTGCGACGGCGACGACACGCACCCGATCGGCGCCGATGCGGTGGCCGACACCTACCTGCAGGTGGTGCACTTCGGCCCACAGGGCGTGGTGGCGCACACGCTGCTGGCGCATGGCGAGGGGGAGTCGGCCATCGTCGCGGGCGAGGGGCCGGCCGATGCGGCGGTCGCGCGCTATGCGCGGCACGACTGGCTGCGCTTCCCGTTCCGCGAGGATGAGATTGCGCGGGATCCTAAGCTTCGAACGACAAGGCTACGGACTGGGTTGTAGCGGGCAGGCGCTGCAGTAGTCCTCGCCCGGCAGGCAGTAGAACAGGCAGCACTGCCGGTGCAGCGGGATCGTCCGCGACGCCTGCGGATGCGGGCGCTGCCGCGGCAGCAGCGGGTTGGGGCGGCCGTCGTGCCACAGCGGCTGGCTCAGCAAGGCGTCGCGATCCTGCGCGATGTGCGGCGCATGGCCGGTCAGCGCGAGACCTTGCTCGAACAGCCCGTCGAGCCGGCGCGCGAGATTGCCCCACAGGATCTTCGGCGCGACCCGTGCGCTGCGTGCGAGCTGCGCGAAGAGGGGTGCCAGGTGCAGGTCGATCAGCGGCGCCAGGCGTTCGCTGCAGCTGCCGCCGCGGCGTGCCGTACCGCCGTGCTCGATGTGGAAGCTGCGCGGCGCCGCATCGTCATCACCCACCACGACCTGCATCTGATGCGGGGCGGTCGGGAACACATGCTGCAGCACGCTCGCCGCCGCGACCACCGGTGGCAGCAGCGCATCGAGGTAGGCGAAGCACCAGCTCGATGCGGCCGCGCGCAGATCGCTGCCCGTCACGCCGCGATGCAGCGCGTGGCGGCGCAGCAGCGCATCCAGCACCGCCGGTTCGTCGATCAGCCGATGCACCGGCACGGCATCGGCGGGCGGCTGTGCGGCGCACACCAGCGCCTCGCCGAGCGGCGCCCAGGCGCCCTGGAAAAGAGGTTCGAGCAGCGGGATCACGTGTCAGCAGACGAACGAAGGCTGGCGATGTTCAGCTGAACGCGGGGGGGCGTGGTTCGTCATGCAAGGCATGAGCGATTCTGTCCCGACCCCGGTGTCCACACCCCCCATCCCGCCCTCCGTCGACCGCCCGTTCGCGGAAGTCGCACGCCTGTTGCGGCCCTTCCTGCCCTGGCTGGCCCTGTCGGTGGTCACCGGCATCGCAGCGGGTGCGGCCACCGTTGCGTTGCTGGGCACGATCAACCAGGTGCTGAACCGCAGCGGCGGCATGGCCGGCGGGCTGCTGCTGACCTTCGTGTCGCTGTGCGTGGTGGYGCTGGTCGGCCGCGTGACCTCCGACATGTCGACCAACCGCGTCGGCCAGCGGCTGGTGGCGCAGGTGCGCAAGTCGCTCGCGCAGAAGATTTTGTCGGCGCCGATCGATGCGCTGGAGCGCTACCGAACGCACCGCCTGATGCCGGTGCTGACGCAGGACGTCGACATGATCAGCGACGCCGGCTTCGTGCTGGCGTCCACCGTGATCGCGCTGTCGATCGCGCTCGGCTGCCTGGGCTACCTCGCGTGGCTCTCGCTGCCGATGTTCGGGCTGCTCGTCGTCGCGCTGGTGCTCGGTGCCGCGGTGCAGGCGGTGGTGCTGACGCGTGCCGAGGCCGGTTTCTGGCGCGCGCGCGACGGCGAGGAGCAATTGCACAAGGCCTACCGCGGCATCAGCGAGGGCGCGAAGGAGCTGCGGATGCACCGCGGGCGCCGGGCGCGCATGCTGCGCGGGCAGATCGAGCAGACGGTGGACGGCATCCGCACGGTCAACCAGCGCGCGATCAACACCTACGTGGTCGGCAGCGCGTTCGGCTCGGCGCTGTTC
>NZ_JBFUCB010000318.1:0-6812 GCF_056405435.1 Rhizobacter sp. P1_G5
GGGGTGGCGGTGGCACGACACCGCCTGGTGACGGCGGTGGCACGACACCACCTGGCGGCGGAGGCGGCACGACGCCGCCCGACACGGGAGGCGGCACGCCCCCGGCCACCGGCACGCTCGCAGTGGCGCCGACGGCCCTCGACTACCGCTCGACCACGGTGCGCACCGGGGCGCGCAGCGATCCGCTGACGGTGCGCATCTCCAACAGCTCGGCGGCGGCCGCGACGATCTCGGCGGTGACGACGAGCGCGGGCTTCATCGTCGCGTCAGGCTCGGCCTCGGATGCCTGCCCGGGCGTGCCGTGGACGCTGGCGGCCGGCAAGTCGTGCACGGTGACGGTGGTGTTCGCCCCCGGCAGCGGCGGTGCGATGCACGGCACGCTGAAGGTGATGTCGGCCGCCGGCCAGACCACCGAGGTGGCGCTGTCGGCCCAGGCCGAAACCCCGTCGACCAACGAAGGCGCGGGTGCGCTCGATGCCCGCTGGCTCGCGCTGCTGGTGCTGGCCATCGCGGCGCTGCAGGTGCGCCGCCGCCACCCTGTTCCTGTTTCTGCTTCTGTCTCCAAGGAAATCTCCCAATGAACCGCCTCTCCGCCCTCGCGCTGGCCCTGTGCGCCAGCCTCTTCGCCGCCCTGCCCGCGGCCGCCGTCGACGCCGGCACGCCGGCCCCCGAGTTCCAGCTGAACGGCTCGCGCGGCGCGGTGAACCTCGGCGCGATGAAGGGCAAGGTCGTGTACATCGACTTCTGGGCCTCGTGGTGCGGGCCGTGCAAGCAGTCGTTCCCGTGGATGAACGAGATGCAGGCGAAGTACGGCGCGAAGGGCCTGCAGATCGTCGGCATCAACCTCGACGCGAAGCGGGCCGACGCCGACAAGTTCCTGGCCGAGGTGCCGGCGAGCTTCGTCGTGGCCTTCGATGCAGCGGGCGACACGCCGAAGCGCTATGGCGTGAAGGGCATGCCGACCTCGGTGCTGATCGGCGCCGACGGCAAGGTGGTCCAGATGCATGCGGGCTTCCGCGACGACGAGCGCAAGGCATTGGAAGACGCGATCGTCGCGGCCCTGAAGTGATGTCCATGACGAAGACTCTCGCCACCGCACTCGTGCTCGCGCTGGCCGCCGGCCTCGGCGGCTGCTCCGTGCTGCAACCGCCGCAACCCTGGGAGAAGGGCCTGCTCGCGAAGCCCGAGATGACCCTCGGCGGCGACGCGCTCGAAGGGCGCTTCGACGTGCACATCCTGAACAGCAAGGAAGCGGCCTCGGGCGGCTCCGGCGTCGGCGGAGGCGGTTGTGGCTGCAACTAAGACCGCCCGCGTCGGCAACCTCGTCGCCGCCGCGCTCGCGCTGCCGGGCGTGCTGGCCGCCGGTGCGGCGCGCGCCGAAGACCCGCCGGAGCACGGCCTGATCGCGTTCAAGTACCTGCAGTACAAGGACAGCCAGGCCGTCAACGTGCGCTACCCGAACTACGACGGCAGCGAAGGCAGCCGGCTCAACCGCATCACCGTGAAGGCGCCGTCGCTGTACGTGCTGGCGCCGATCGGCCGCTGGTCGATCGAGGGCTCGGGCGTGATCGACGACGTGTCGGGCGCGACGCCGCGCTACTACAGCGACGTGTCGGGCGCCTCGCGCTCGCCGGGCATGGAAGACAAGCGCCGCGCCGGCGACCTGAAGGTGACGCGCTACTTCGATCGCGGCGCCCTCGCGCTCGGCACCGCGCATTCGAGCGAGAACGACTACAAGTCGAGCGCACTGTCGCTCGAAGGCCGCATCGCGACCGCCGACAACAACACCACGTTCAACATCGGCATCGCCGGCACGCGCGACCGCATCGACCCGGTCAACGAGATCGTCATCGACGAGCGCAAGACCACCTCGGAGCTGACGCTGGGCGTGACGCAGGCGCTGTCGCCGCGCGACATCGCGCAGCTGAGCCTGACCTACTCGGTGGGCCGCGGCTACTTCAACGACCCGTACAAGCTGTACGACCACCGGCCGCGCGAGCGCGATGCGAGCATCGGCATGCTGCGCTGGAACCACCACTTCGAGTCGGTGTCGGGCACGCTGCGCGCGAGCTACCGCTACTACAACGACACCTTCGGCATCCGCGCGAACACGCTGGAGACGGCGTGGGTGCAGCCGGTGTCGGACCTGTTCTCGGTGACGCCGTCGTTCCGGTACTACACGCAGAACGCCGCGTCGTTCTACTACGACCCGGTGCCCGACACCGCGGTGTACCCGGGGCCGGTGGGCACGCCCGAGTTCTCGTCGGCCGACCAGCGGCTGTCGGCCTTCGGCGGCATCACGCTCGGGTTGAAGCTGGAGCTGCACTTCGGCAACTGGACCACCGACCTGAAGCTCGAGCGCTACCAGCAGCGCTCGGACTGGCGCCTGGGCGGCAAGGGCTCGCCCGGCATCGACACCTTCGACGCCACGATCGTGCAGTGGGGTCTCGCGACCCGCTTCTGACCCTCACGGAACCCTCGCCCATGAACGACACACTTTTCCGTTCCCGCCGCGTGGCGCTGAGCGCCTTGCTGCTGCTCGCCGCCTGCGGTGGCGGCAATGACGATGCGCCGGCACCGTCGCCGGTGGGCGGGGGCACGCCGGCTCCGGCTCCGGCGCCGTCTCCTGCTCCCGCGCCGGCACCATCGCCCGCACCAGCACCAGCGCCTGCACCCTCGCCTTCGCCGGCACCGGCCCCCGCGCCATCGCCGTCCCCAGCGCCTGCGCCTGCGCCGGCTCCTACGCCAGCGCCCGCCCCAGCACCCACACCGGCCCCGGCACCCGCTCCGGCACCTGCGCCCACACCGGCCCCGGCTCCAGCGCCCGCGCCGGCTCCCGCGCCCGCCCCTTCGCCTGCGCCCGCCCCGTCGGCCGCGACGCTCTCGTGGCGCGCCGTCAGCCTCGCCAGCGCCGAGTTCGCGCCCGGCAACCTGCCCGGCAACTACAACACCGACTACGTCTACCCGTCGGCCTCGAGCGCGGCCTACTTCAAGAGCAAGGGCATGAACGCGGTGCGCCTGCCCTTCCTGTGGGAGCGGCTGCAACCGTCGCTGAACCAGCCGTTCGACGCGACCGAGCTGTCGCGGCTCACCACCTTCGTGCAGCAGGTCACCGCGACCGGCGTCACGGTGCTGATCGACCCGCACAACTACGCGCGCTACCGCGGCAACCTGATCGGCTCGGCGCAGGTGCCGAACGCGGCCTTCGCCGATTTCTGGTCGCGCCTCGCAACGCAGTTCAAGGGCAACCCGAACGTCGCGTTCGGGCTGATGAACGAGCCGCACGACATCGCGACCGAGCAGTGGCTGGCTGCCGCCAACGCCGCGCTGGCCGCGATCCGCAGCACCGGCGCAACCAACGTCGTCACCGTGCCGGGCAACGCCTGGACCGGCGCACACAGCTGGCTGCAGGACTGGTACGGCACCGCGAACGGCACCGTGATGAAGGGCATCGTCGACCCGGGCAAGAACATGGTGTTCGAGGTGCACCAGTACCTGGACAACGATTCATCCGGCACGCATGCCGATTGCAGCAGCGCCACCATCGGCGCCGAGCGCCTGCAGGCCTTCACGACCTGGGCCCGCAGCAACGGCTACCGCGCCGTGCTCGGCGAAGTGGGCGCCGCATCGAACGCCACCTGCGACCTGGCCGTGGCCAGCGCGCTCGGCCACCTCAAATCCAACGCCGACGTCTGGGCCGGCTGGGTCTGGTGGGCCGCCGGCCCCTGGTGGGGCAGCTACATGTATTCGATCGAACCCGCAGGCAGCACCGACAAGCCGCAGATGACCGTGCTGAAGCCGTACCTGCAGTGACCTGCTTTTTCTGAATTCAACACACATCAAGGGAAGCCACATGAAAAGCCAAAAACGCCAGCGCGGACGCGCCGGTGTGAGCCTGCTGTTCTCGCTCGTTCTCGCCGCCTGCGGTGGCAACGACAACAATGACAACCCGGCGCCGTCGCCGACGAGCAATGCGCCGGCCCCGGCGCCCACCACCACGCCGTCGCCTGCTCCTTCTCCTTCGCCGTCGCCTGCTCCCGCACCGGCACCGTCGCCTTCTCCGGCGCCTTCGCCGTCCCCGGCCCCTGCGCCCTCGCCGTCGCCCGCGCCGGCACCTTCCCCGTCACCGGCTCCGGCACCGGCCCCCACGCCGTCGCCCGCCCCGGCGCCCGCGCCGACGCCCTCTCCTGCGCCGGCACCTGCTCCGGCACCGTCTCCCTCGCCGGCACCTTCGCCGTCCCCGGCACCCGCTCCCGCACCGGCACCCGCCCCCGCGACCGGCCTGATCACCACCGGCAACCCGTTCGCCGACGCGCTGTTCTACGTGGACCCCGACTACGGCACCCAGGTCGCGCAATCGCTGACCCGCGTGACCGCCTCGGCCACCGACACCGCGCTGGTGAAGGCCGCCGCCAAGTTCCCGACCGCCGTCTGGCTGGACCGCATCGGCGCGATCGATGGCGCCAAGGCCAGCGGCGGCGCGATGGGCTTGGTCGACCACCTCGACGCGGCCGTCGCGCAGCAGAAGGCGTTGAGCGGCAGCACGCTCAAGCCGATGACGATCCAGCTGGTCGTGTACGACCTGCCCGACCGCGACTGCGCGGCGCTGGCGTCGAACGGCGAGCTGAGCTCGGCCAACGATGGCATGACGAAGTACAAGACCCAGTACATCGACCGCATCGCCGAGATCCTCGCGCGCCCGGCCTACGCCGGCCTGCGCATCGTCACGCTGATCGAGCCGGACTCGTACCCGAACATGCTGACCAACATCGGCATTGGCAAGACAGTGTGCGATTCGGTCAACCAGAAGGGCGTCTACGTCGATGGCATCCGCTACACGCTGAACAAGCTGTCGACGCTGAAGAACGTGTACATGTACCTCGACATCGCGCACTCGGGCTGGCTCGGCTGGGACGGCAACCGCGGCAAAGCCATCGACGGCTTCATCAACCTGGTGAAGGGCGCGACGCCGAGCGGCAACCTCGGCATCATCCGAGGCTTCGCGACCAACACCGCGAACTACACGCCGCTGCAGGAGCCGTTCTTCGACGGTTCCGAGAAATACGTCCAGACCGGCGGCACGACCCAGTTCTACGAATACAACCACGTGGTCGATGAGCAGACCTATGTCGACAAGCTGCACGCGGAGTTCGTGGCTGCCGGCTTTCCGAAGACGCTGTCGTTCCTCGTCGACACCTCGCGCAACGGCTGGGGCGGCCCGGCCCGGCCCACCCAGGCGGCCGCCGACGTCGACGACATGCGCGTCGACCGTCGCGCCCACCGCGGCAACTGGTGCAACGTGAAGAACACCGGCATCGGTGAACGGCCGCGCGCCAATCCGGATGCGAGCCGCCCCTACCTGGATGCGTACGTGTTCGTGAAACCGCCCGGCGCTTCCGACGGCACCAGCGACAGCACGGCCACCACGCCGAACGCCGAAGGCAAGCGCTTCGACGCGATGTGCGGCTCGGGCAACGTCGACGCACTCAGCGGCGCGCCGCATGCCGGCCAGTGGTTCCACGACCAGTTCCTGATGCTGCTGCGCAACGCCTATCCGGCGATCAAGTGAGCAGCACCCGATTCTTCTTTTCGACTTTCAAACCAGGATCACTCCCCATGACTCACCTCCCCCGCCCGCGCGCCGCGGCGCTGGCCGTCGCCGCGCTGTTCGCCACCGTCGCATCACCCGCCTTCGCCAAGGACTGGCCGTCCGGCTACTCGAAATGCGCCGATGAAGGCGAGACCTGCAAGGTCGGCACCACCAAGCGCTCGGTCTCGTTCGGCATCAAGGACAAGTTCGTGACGAAGACGCTGTCGGGCAACATCGCCTGCACGACCGCGACCTTCGGCTCCGACCCGTACCCCGGCAAGGCGAAGAAGTGCGCCGTCGGCGCGGCCGCAGCGCCTGCCCCGGCACCGGCACCTTCGCCCGCACCGGCGCCTGCACCCGCACCGGCCCCGACGCCTGCTCCCGCCCCGGCGCCGGCCCCCGCGCCTGCACCGGCTCCGGCCCCCGCGCCGTCGGCCGACGCCAGCACCGAGGTGGCCCCGGCCACCGGCTGGGCCAGCCAGTCCGGCGGCACGCGCGGCGGCTCGAATGCAGCGGCCGCGGCGATCTACAAGGTCGACACCGCGACCGAACTGCTCGCCGCGATCAAGGCGGGCGGCGACAGCGCGAAGATCATCAAGGTGACCGGCCGCATCGACATGGCGGCAGCCGACAACGGCGGCGCCTTCAAGAGCACCTCGGACCAGGCCAATCGCGGCGAGCTGAAGCTCGGCAGCAACACGACGCTGATCGGCGTTGGCGCGACCGCGGGCCTGGTCAACGCGAACATCAAGATCAACAGCGTCGACAACGTGATCGTGCGCAACCTGACCATCATCGACCCGTGCGACGTGTCGCCGTTGTGGGACCCGAACGACGGCTCCAGCGGCAACTGGAACTCGGAGTTCGACGGCATCACGGTCGACGACTCGACCCACGTCTGGATCGACCACAACCGGTTCACCGATTCCCCGGTCACCGACGACCTGCTGCCGGTCGTCAACGGCAAGCGCAAGCAGTGCCATGACGGCTCGCTGGACGTGAAGAACGGGTCGGACTACGTGACGATCTCGAACAACGTCTTCGACCAACACGACAAGAACAACCTGATCGGCTCGTCGGACAGCAAGACCTCCGACAACGGCCACCTGACGGTGACCTTCCACAACAACCTGTTCACCAACATCACCGAGCGCGCGCCGCGCGTTCGCTTCGGCAAGGTGCACGTCTACAACAACCTGTACCAGGGCAGCACGGCCAACGC
>NZ_JBFUCB010000319.1:0-6753 GCF_056405435.1 Rhizobacter sp. P1_G5
GCCACCGCGGCCTGCCGGGCCTGCACCCGGAGGAGACGCAGGCCGCCTACGAAGGCGCGGCCGATGTCGGCGCCGATTCGCTCGAGGAAGACCTGCACCTCAGCAAGGACTGCGTGCTGGTCGCGCGCCACAACCCCTGGCTGAGCGACAACACCACCGTGGCGACGGTCGCCCTCACGGTGCCCGAGGTGGCTGCCCGCAAGCGCACGGTGGCCGGGCGCCCGGTCAACGTGACGTACACGGTGGCCAACGCCAACGAGCCGAAGACGTACCTGACCGACCTGACCGATCCGGCCGACCCCAAATCGGTGCTGAAGTCGTTGATCGTCGACGGCGAGGACCACACCAACGACTGGTCGATCAGCGACTTCACGGTCGCCGAGCTGAAGCAGTGGATCAAGGGCACGACCTATGACGCCCGCGCCGACCGCCCGACCGCCGAGAACGGCACGCAGCCGGTGCTGACGATGCAGGAGATCCTGAACATCGCGAAGGCGAAGAGCGCATCGACCGGCCGCACGCTGACGGTGTACCCGGAGGTCAAGAACCCGTACTGGAACAACCAGCAGGCGATCGCCAACGGCTGTGACACCGCGAAGACAGGCCACCCGTTCGAGGACGCGGTGCTGAAGTTCGTCGTCGACAACAACCTGAACGACCCGGCCGCGCCGATCTTCGTGCAGAGCTTCGACCCGGCCAGCCTGAAGTACCTGAAGCAGATCGGCCTGAAGGCGCGCAAGGTGCAGCTGATCGACGGCAACGACACGCACCTGGACACCGGCGTCGTCACCTACTCGACCTCCGACGTCTACACCTTCGTCGACGGCCGCCCGTACAGCTGGACGATCAACGGCGACGGCCGCTATTTCGACGCGATGCTGACGCCCGCGGGCCTGGYCGAGATCAAGACCTACGCCGAAGGCATCGGCCCGTGGAAACCGCAGGTGATGGCCTGGAAGCAGGTGCCGTACGCCGGCGGCACGAAGATGTCCGACATCAACAGCGTGACGCCGACCTCGCTGATCGCCGATGCGCACAAGGCCGGCCTGGTGGTGCACACCTACACCTTCCGCAATGAAAAGCAGTACCTGCCGGGCCTGTACAACGGCGATCCGGTCGCGGAGTACCTGCCGTACTTCCGTGCCGGCATCGACGGCGTGTTCACCGACTTCGCCGGCACCGGCGTGGCGGCGCGTGCGGCGTACCTGAAGGAACTGGGGCGCTGATCCTGTTGACGCTCAGTGGCGCGGCGGTCGGGGCTGCAAGGCCTTCAACCGCTTGCGCAGCAGGGCCTCGGGAATGCGTTGCATGCCGAGGGCGCTCATGCAGCGCTCCAGCCACCGATCACGCGTGAGCGCGGCGGTGAGCGATTTGGCGAGCGCCTCCTGCACGCTGTCGCCATAGGCGGTGGCCGCCTTCGCCAGCGCGCGGCCCAGCAGCGCGCGTGGCGCGACCATCATCGCGAGGTCGATCAGGTCGCGGCTGTGCGTGTCGCTGTCAACCAAGCGGTCGGCCCAGCGGTCGGTGTTCGCGAGCAGCTTGCCGGCCGCCATGTCCAGCGGGGTGAGCGTGGCGATGCCGGCAATGCGGTCCGACGGGCCGGGGGATTCGAACGCGATGCGGCCCTCGAGCACGATCTCGAACTTGATGGCCACGCCGTCGACGCGCAGCTGCGTGCGCAGACCGTACTGGTCGGCGCGCAGCGGGCGCACCGGGTCGAGCAGATGGCCCGGCGCCGCCAGCGCGCCGATGCCATCGGCGCCACCGGTCAACTGGCGCAGCGCACGATAGCCGTCGATGCCCGAGACGAGGAAGTCGACGTCGATCGATTCGCGGTACTCGCCATAGCGCAGCGCCATGGCCGTGCCGCCACCGAAGTAGCAGCCCTTGTCGTGCAGCAGCGGCGCGTTCAGCGAGCGCAGCAGCTGCTCGATGCGGCGGTGGTGCTCGCGTTCAAACAAGCAGGCGCCCTCCGCCGAGCGTGTGCGTCAGGCGCTCGATCAGCTCGCGCTCTTGCGGCCCGAGCGCACTCTGGTCGACGTGACGCCAGTTGCGCTCGTACAGGTCGAGCGCTTCCTGCGGCGTGAGCCGGTCGATGCCGTGCAGCTGCCAGGCCAGCGCGGCCAGTTGCGGGAAGTCGGACAGGCGCAGGGTCTCGGGCAGTACGCTCGCAGGCTGCTCGACGCTGCGCGGATCAACGATGTCGAGCCGAAGCCCCAGCGCCGTCACGGCATTCATCCACGCACCGATCGACACCGAAGCCTCGCCTTGCTCGATGCGGTGCAGCGTGACGCGCGACATGCCCGCGGCCTCGGCGGTGGTCGTGGCGCTGATGCGCAATTGCTTGCGCTGCGCGCGGATTCGCTGGCCGAGTTCGGCCAGCGCGCTGCTGCTGGCGTCCCGGAGTGGAGGAGAGGTGGCTGGCATGATGTTTCTCATTTTAGTCATTTGTCAGGAAATGCCCAAAATGAGAAACACTTTTGATTGACATCCAGCGTCACGCCCACGTCACCATCCGACATCACCATCGGCAGCTTCGCAACCGATGAGCTGTTCCCCATGACGCATTCCCTGCGCCACACCTTGATTCCTTCGGCGTTCGCGGCCATCGCCGTCCTCGCTGCCGTCACGGCCTGCGGCGGCGACAGCGGCAGCAGCGCCCCCGCGCCGACCCCGCCGGCGGCGTTCTCGCCGTCGGTCGCATTGATGACCGACGTGCACTTCGAGGACGTCTACGGCGACTTCAAGAACGGCAGCTTCAGCGGCATCCCGGGCACGGGCGGCAAGAACGCGACGATCCGCACGATGTACGCGCAGCTCACGTCGACGCGCCTGTTCAACGAGAACTACTTCGCCTTCCGCGCCGCGCTCGACGATGCCTTCGCGAAAGGCATCAAGTACGTCGCGCTGCCGGGCGACTACACCGATGACGCGCAGCCTGTGAACGTCGACGGCATCGCCGCGATCCTGCAGGAGTACCGCGCGAAGGGCATGCGCTTCTTCATCGCGCCGGGCAACCACGATCCCAACGAGCCGTTCGACGACGACGAGGCCGGCAAGAACGACTTCCTGACGAAGGACGGCAAGGAACAGAAGGTGTTCGCCACCGGCAACGCCGCCTGCAGGGCCGCCGACGCGACGGTGGTCTGCACCGACCAGCTGAAGGAGCTGGGCTACGAGAACATCATCGCGCGCCTGGGCGACTTCGGCTTCATGCCGACCTCGACCGACGTGCTGTGGGAGACGCCGTTCAGCCAGTACGCCAACGGCTACAACTACACCGACGCGAAGACGCAGTCGGCGCTGGCGAATCGCCAGTTCGAGATCTGTGCCGAAGGCGAGGGCGGCGCCTACAAGGTGGCCGGCACCACCTACACCAAGTGCGCCAACCTGGTCGACGCGAGCTACCTGGTCGAGCCGACCCCGGGCCTGTGGCTGCTGTCGATCGACGCCAACGTCTACATCCCGAACGCCAGGTTCGATGCCGCCAACCCGAAGAGCTTCAAGGGCTACGACGGCGCCGGCAACGCGGGCTGGAACAAGGTGCTGACGCACAAGAAGCACCTGATCGAGTGGATCACCAAGGTGAGCGCACGTGCCAAGGCCGAAGGCAAGCAGCTGATCGCGTTCTCGCACTACCCGACGATGGATTTCTACGCGAACCAGACCGACGCGATGAAGGCGGTGTTCAAGTCCGGCGCGTTCCAGACCGCACGCGTGCCGGAAACGGCGACCACCGCCGCGCTGGCCGCCACCGGCCTGCAGCTGCACGTCGGCGGCCACATGCACTTCAACGGCAGCAACGAGTACACCGACAACACCGGCCGCTACCTGGCCAACGTGCAGTCGCCGTCGCTCGCGGTGTACGGCGCGGCCTACAAGATCGTCACCTACAAGAGCGTTGACACGGCCGACGTGCAGACGGTGGCGCTGAACGACGTGCCGCGCTTCAAGGAGCTGTTCCCGCACTACCAGGTGGAGTACGACTACCTGCAGGCGAGCACGGTGCCGGCCGACATCGCCAAGCGCTGGAACCACGGCGTGCTCGATACCAAGAGCTACGGCGAGTTCACCCGCTACTACTTCGGCGAGCTGTCGCGCCTGCGCTTCATGGACGAGTACTGGCCGTGCGAGATGAAGGAAGCGGCAGTCAACCTGACGCTGCAGCAGATGCTGGTGCTGTCGCAGCTGGACACGGCCGTCACGCTGGCCCAGCTGAAGGATGCGCCGAACATCGTGCCGCTGAGCGCCGCCTGCGCCGCGGCCGGCACGCCGCCGGCCAGCCCGGTGGCCGCGCCGGCCACGCAGCTGGGCGCCGACTGGGCCACCGCCACCACCAAGGCGCGCGCGCTGGCCGTGGCCGCGGGGCTGGACTTCGACGCGCTGGCCGCCGTCACGCCGTACGAGTTCTACGGTGACTTCCACCGCACGGTGTACGCCGGCGAGCTGGCGCTGCGCGACATGGGCGAACTGCGCGTGAAGCAGTACAAGCTGCTGATGTCGGCCTTCCCGGCAGCGCCCGCGGCCATCGTGAAGGTCGGCGACAAGCCGTCGGACCAGAACGCGGTGCAGGTGGCCTTCCAGGCGCAGTTCAAGCAGGTCTTCGCGATCTTCAAGGGACTGGGTTCGGGCAAGCCGAGCGGCCACTTCACGATCGACTTCAAGAACAGGAAGCTGGTGAACGCCGACACCGCCGGGGTCAGTTTCAACTGATGAAGTGATTTGATGGCAAGCTCCGGGGTCCTTTCAAAGACTCCGGAGACTGCCATGCCCAAGGGCTACTGGATCGTGCGTGCCGACATCACCGATCCCGAGGTGTACAAGACCTACCAGGCGGCCAATGCCGCACCGTTCAAGCGCTTCGGCGCGCGCTTCCTGGTGCGCGCCGGCGGCTTCGAGGTGGTCGAGGGCAGCAGCCGGGCGCGCCACGTCGTGCTGGAATTCCCGTCCTACGAGGCGGCGCTCGCCTGCTGGAAGTCGGACGACTACCAGGCCGCGATCAAGCTGCGCGAGAAGGTCTCGACGCTCGACATCGTCGTGATCGAGGGCTACGAAGGCCCGCAGCCCTGAGCCAACCGAGACTTTGCACACGGCTCGCGGCGTCGGCTTCGAGTCAGACCGTCTCAAGCCGCCGGTCGGCGGGGCCGATAAAGCCGTGTGGTCTCCTTCACCCGCCTCATCGCCCCCTGGCAGCGCCGTGTCGCTGCCGCGTGCCTGCTGTTGCTGGCGGGCGGCGCGCTGACGCTGGCCCGCCCGGCGCATGCCGGCACCATCGGCAGCGCCGTCTTCGCGATCGAGGCCCGCCACGGCAACGAACCCAGCGCCGTCATCGCCGAACTGCGCCCGATCGAGCCGCAGGCGCGCGCGAGCGGTGGTGACGACCTGCGCATCTTCCTTGCCGCCTGGGGCTATGCCCATGCCGCGATCGACAAGCCGGCCGTGGCCGAGGCCGCGATCGAGGAACTCACCGACATCGGCCAGCGCACGCAGGATGCCGCCGCGCTCGCGTCGGCCTACACGCTGAAGGCCTGCGTGCTGCAGTTCTCCGGCCAGGTGCGCGCCGCGTTCGGCTGGATCGAGAGCGCGGTGCCGCTGGCCGACAAGGTGAACAGCCCCGACCTGAGCTACTGGGTCGACATGACCGCCGGCGACCTGGCCACCTCGAACGGCCAGATCGACGAAGGCATCCGCCTGCTCGAAGCCGCGGCGCTGGCCGCGCGCACCGGCCGCAACCCGCGCCGCGAGGCCCAGGCCTTCCAGGCGCTGGCGCCGCTGCGCATCGTCAAGGGCGACACCACCGCGGCGTTGGTGGAATCGCGCCGGGTGCGCGAGCTCGCCAGCCGCGCCGGCGACGTTGCGCTGATCACCTCGGGCTGGATCATGGAGGCGCTGGCTGCCGAAGCGTCGCAGCAGCCCGAGCGTGCCGAGCGCGCGCGCCAGCAGGCCGCGCTCACCGGCAGCGTGGTGCGGCCGGCGTCCGGCGTCAACTCGCAGATGGGCGGGGCGAGCTGGCTCAGCACCGAGGTCGACACGCTGCTGACGATGTCGACGCTGTACCTCGGCCACCGCGATTTCGCAGCGGCGCGCGAGTTCGCGCTGCGCACGCAGCGCCTGGCCGACCAGCGGCAAGACCCGGGCACGGCCGCGCGCGCGATGGTCAACCAGGGGCTGGCCGAGCTCGGCGCCGGCCACCTGCTGACCGGCCGGCAGCTCGCCGACCAGGGCCTGGCGATGCTCGGCAAGGCCGGGCGCAATGCCGAATACCTGATCCAGCTGAACCGCTATGCCGTGGCGCTGGAGCGCGCCGGGCAGGCCGTGCCGGCGCTCGACCGCCTGCGCGAGGCGCTGCTGCTCGAGACCGAACTGGAGCGCCGCGACCGCCAGAGCACCGTCGTCGCGCTGCAGCGCGAATCGAGCTTCCAGCAGCGCCAGCGCCAGCTGGAGCAGCTGCAGCACGACAACGAGCTGCAGTCGGTCGAGATCTCGCGCCGCAAGAACGAGCGCGCGCTGGGCTTCCTGCTGGTGGTGGCGATGGCGATCGGCGTCATCGCGGCCTGGCGGTTGTACCTGCGCTCGCTCGACGCCAACCGCCGGCTCGCGCTCAACAACGAGGCGCTCGAATTCGCGAGCACGCACGACAAGGTCACCGGCCTGCTGAACCGCCGCGCGATGGAGGCCGACATCGCCTCGCTCGGCGGCCGGCCGTACTGCGCCGTGACGCTGTCGGTGAAACAGTTCGGCCTGATCGTCGGC
>NZ_JBFUCB010000320.1:0-6750 GCF_056405435.1 Rhizobacter sp. P1_G5
AGCGGGGCCGGCGCACCGGCGTGCGAGGCCGCCAGCCACAGCTCGGCCGTGGTGCCGAGGCCCTCGGCGCTGTGCAGCACCAGGCTGCCACCGCACTGGCGCATGAAGCCGTCGACGATCGCGAGCCCCAGCCCGCTGCCTTGCCCGGGCGCCTTGGTCGTGAAGAACGGTTCGGCCACGCGCGCCTGCACCTCGGCCGGCATGCCGTGGCCGGTGTCGTGCACGCGGATCACGACCGCCTCGCCGGCCGGCACCACGCGGTCGCTGTGCGCGACGTGCGCGACCGACAGCGTCAGCATGCCGCCGCCCGGCATCGCGGCGGCGCTGTTCAGCGCGAGGTTCAGCAGCGCGTTCTCCAGCTGGCCGCGGTCGGCCTGCACCGACAGCGCGGCGTCTGCGCTGCCTTCGTCGATCCGCACCTCGATCGCCGGCCCGACCGAGTACTCGACCAGGTCCTGCATCTCGGCCAGCATGTCGGCCACGCACACCGACTCCACCTCCAGCGGCTGGCGCCGCGCGAACACCAGCAGCCGCCGCGACAGGCCGGCCGCCGACTCGGCCGCCTTGTGCGCGCGCACGGCCAGCGCGCTGACCCGCTCGTCACCGAGCAGCCGATGGCGCAGCAGCTCCAGGTTGCCGAGGATCGCGCTCAGGAAGTTGTTGAAGTCGTGCGCGATGCCGCCGGTCAGCTGCCCCAGCACCTCCATGCGCTGGGCCTGCCGCAGCTGTGCCTCCATCGCGCGGCGTGCGCTCAGGTCGCGGCAGACGGCGACCCAGCCGCCGTCGGGCATCGGGTGGCTCAGCATCTCCAGCACGCGCCCGCCCGGCAGGTGCAACTCGGCCGACGCGGCGATGCGGTGCCGGCCCAGGCGCGCCGCGGTCTCGGCCGCGACCGCGCGCCAGGTGGCGCCGGCCGGCAGCGCCGCGTTCAGCTCGCCGATCGGCACGCCGCGGCGCAGCACGCCGGGGGCGAACGGCAGCAGGCTCTCGAACTTCTGGTTCCACACCACCAGCGTGCCGCCCGCGTCGTACACCGACAAGCCGTCGTTCATGCCGTGGAACACGCTCTCCAGCAGGCGGCCCTGCGCATGCAGGCCCTGCGTGAGCCGCTGCTTCTCGAGCAGGTGGTCGCGGAACACCTGGAAGGCGCGCGCCAGCTCGCCGATCTCGTCGGGGCGCGCGATCGCGGTGCTCGGCTGCGCGACATCGCCGCCGGCCAGCCGCGTCATCGTGCGCGTCATCGCCTGCAGGTCGCGCAGCACGCGCTGCACGTACAGCGCGCCGGCCAGCGCCGTCAGCACCGACAGCGCGCTCACCAGCACCAGCGCCGAGGCGCCCGAGGCCACCGTGCGGCGCACCGTGTCGCGCCGCTCGGTCGACACCTTGCGCAGCTCGGCCACGTAGGCGCTGGCGCGCGCGCCGAGCTGCGTCGAATGGCTGCGCATCAGCTGCACCACGGTGCTGAGCTGGCGCTCGGTGCGCAGCTGCCGGCGGCGCAGCTGGAACGCGCCGTCGTCGCCGAAGCACAGYGCCTGCAGCGCGGCGGCGAGCGCCGGCAGCCGGCGGTCCTCGCCGGCCTGCTGCGCGAACACCCACAGCGCCTCGACGTCGGCCTCGCTGCGGCCGAGGGTCGTGTACTCGTCGGCCAGCTCGGCGGCGACCAGCGTGCTCCAGATCGACTGCAGGCTCGGCCCGTCGCGCTGCACGCGCACGCGGTTGCGGAACAGCTGGTCGCCCAGCGCGTCGAGCGTGTCGCGCTGGCTGCGCAGCTGGGCCTGCTGGCGGCGGCGTTCGCTCGACAGCGCGAGCAGGCTGGTCAGGTCGCGGTCGATGCCGTCGAGCATCGCGGTGGCCTCCAGCCGCGAATCGGCCTGCGTCGGCAGATCGCCCGACAGGCGGCGGATCTCGCCGAGCAGCACGCGCACCAGCTGGCTGTCGTTGCGGCTGGGCGATTGCAGGTCGCTGTCGGCGATGCTGGGCGCGACGGCGGCGAGCTGCGACACCTTCTCGGCCAGCTCCAGCACGCGCGCGATCTCGGGCATCACGCCGGCCTCGAAGTCGTCGAGCGCGCGCTGGTTGTGGCGCATGCCGGCGATGCCGGTGACGGCCAGCACGATGGTCAGCAGCAGCAGCGCGAGGAAGGTGGCGAGCAGGCGGGTGCGGATCGCGAAGCGGGCGGGGATCTCGCCGGGCGGTGCGGCGGCATCCCGCGTGGCGGCAGCGTCCACGGGTCAGCCGCGTGTCACCGGTACGCCGAACACGTAGCCCTGGCCGCGCTCGGTGCGGATGTAGGCCGGTTGGCGCGGGTTCGGCTCGATCTTGCGGCGCAGTCGCAGCACCAGCACGTCGACGCTGCGGTCGTAGGCCTCGGTCTCGGTGCCGCGGAACTGCGACAGCAGCTCGTCGCGCGCCCACACGCGGCCGGCCTGCGTGACCATCGCGGCGAGCAGCGCGAACTCGCCGCGCGTCACCTCGCAGGGCTCGCCGCTGCTGCGCGCCAGCGTGCGGGCGGTGCGGTCGAGCACCCAGTCGCCGAAGCGGTAGCGCTCGTGCACCGGGTCGTCGGGGCGGGCGGCCGGCTGCGACAGCTCGGTCGAGCGGCGCAGGCTGGCGCGCACTCGGGCCAGCAGTTCGCGCCCGGAGATCGGCTTGACGAGGAAATCGTCGGCGGCGAGTTCGAGCCCCAGCACCCGGTCGGCCTCGTCGCCCTTGCCGCTCATCATGATGATGGGCACGGTGGAGCTGCGGCGCAGCTCGCGCGCGATCGCGAGGCCGTCCTCGCCGCGCAGCTTCAGGTCGAGCATCACCAGCGAATGCGGGCGCTCGCGCAGCGCGCGCTGCATCTCGGCGCCGGTCTGCACCGCGGTGGCCTGCAGGCCGCCATCGGTGAGCACCGCGCCGATCCAGTCGAGCACGTCGCGCTCGTCGTCGAGGACCAGGATGCGGTGCGGGGTGGGCATCGGGGGACTATACGAAAGCGCACCGAGGCGGGCTCTCGGGAATGTCCCTCGCCGTGGCGAGTGCTGCAAGTCAATCGCCGCTCCCGGGTCTCATCGACCGCAAGCCATGGTCGCTCAACGCGCCTTCTCACCCACCCGCGCAAACAACATCCCGCACCGCTCCAACCGCACGGCGCCGCCCTCCAGCCGCGCCCCGATCGACCGCTCCGCGATCACCACCGCGTGGCGGTCGATCCGGTAGTCCGCCGGCTCGCCCGACAGGTTGAACACGCAGATCAGCGACTCGCCACCCGCCACGCGCTCGAAGGCCAGCACCTGGTCGGTGGGCGCCAGCAACTGCAGCGTGCCGTCGCGCAGCAGCCGCTCGCGGCGGTGCCAGCCCAGCCAGTCCACGTAGAACGCATGCAGCGACCCCGCGTCGCCCACCTGCTCGCGCACCGCCAGCGGCAGGTGCTCGTCGGCGATCGGCAGCCACGGCGTGCCGGTCGTGAAGCCGGCGCCCGGTGCGCGCGTCCAGGGCATCGGCGTGCGGCAGCCGTCGCGGCCCATCTTCTGCGGCCACATCGTGATGCCGAACGGGTCGCGCAGCTGCTCGAACGGCACGTCGACCTCGGTCAGCCCCAGTTCCTCGCCCTGGTAGATGCACTTGCCGCCGGGCAGCGACAGCAGCAGCGCCGCGGCCAGCTCGGCACGTTGCCGCGCCGTCGCGCCCCACGCCGACCAGCGCGACGCGACGCGCTCCACGTCGTGGTTGCCGATCGACCAGCACACCCGCGAGCGGCTCGCGTCGCGCAGGTACTCCTCGAGCACGCCGGCCAGGTGGCGTGCCGAGCAGTCGCGCTCCAGCAGCCGGAACACGTAGGCCATCTGCAGGCGCCGCTCGCCAGCCGTGTACTCGGCCAGCGTCTTGTACTGCTGGTCGTCGCCGATCTCGCCGAGCAGCGCCGCACCGGGGAAGCCGTCGCACAGCGCGCGCAGCCGCTCGATGAAGAGCAGGTTCTCCGGCTGCGTCTTGTCGTACAGGTGGCGCTGCCACGCATACGGGTTGCTGCGGTGCGCTGCGCCCGCGAACTGCCCCGCGGGCTGCGGCGGGTTGCTGCGCAGCTGGCGGTCGTGCGTGTAGAAGTTGGCGGTGTCGAGCCGGAAGCCGTCGACGCCGCGCACCAGCCAGAAGCGCGCCACCTCCAGCAGCGCGTCCTGCACGGCCGGCGTGTGGAAGTTCAGGTCCGGCTGGCTGGCCAGGAAGTTGTGCAGGTAGTACTGCTCGCGCCGCGTGTCCCACTGCCAGGCCGATCCGCCGAAGATGCTCAGCCAGTTGTTCGGCGGCGTGCCGTCGGGCTGCGCATCGGCCCACACATACCAGTCGGCCTGCAGGTTGCTGCGGTCGGCGCGGCTCGCGGCGAACCACGGGTGCTGGTCGGAGCTGTGGCTGAGCACCAGGTCGATCATCACGCGCAGCCCCAGCGAATGCGCGCATTCCACCAGCGTCTCGAACGAGCGCATCGAGCCGAACATCGGATCGACGTCGAGGTAGTCCGACACGTCGTAGCCGAAGTCGCGCATCGGGCTGCGGAAGAACGGCGCGATCCACACCGCGTCGACGCCCAGCCCCTTCAGGTAGGGCAGCCGCGCGGTGATGCCGTCGAGGTCGCCGATGCCGTCGCCGTTGCTGTCCTGGAAGCTGCGCGGGTAGACCTCGTAGACGACGGCATGGCGCCACCAATCGATGTTCTGGTTCATGGTGTTGTTCATCCCTTGACGGCGCCGGCGGTGAGACCGGACACGATGTAGCGCTGGAAGGCCAGCACCCCTGCGATCAGCGGCAGCGTGACGATGACCGACGCCGCCATCAGGTTGCCCCACGGCAGCTCGTAGCTGCTCGCGCCCGAGATCAGCGCGATCGCCACCGGCACCGTGCGCTCGGTCGCCGACAGCGTGAAGCTCAGCGCGAACAGGAACTCGTTCCACGCGCCGATGAAGGCCAGCAGCCCGGTCGCCACCAGCGCCGGCCACAGCATCGGCAGGAAGATGCGGAAGATCATCGTGAACACGCCGGCACCGTCCATCAGCGCGGCCTCTTCCACTTCCTTCGGCAGGTCGCGCATGAAGGTGGTCAGCACCCACACGGTGAAGGGCAGCGTGAACAGCAGGTCCGACAGCATCAGCGCCGCCAGGCTGTCGTACAGGCCGAGCGCGCTGACCAGCTCGAACAGCCCCGCCAGCACCGCGACATGCGGAAACATCGAGACGCCGAGGATGGTCAGCAGCAGCGCCTGCCGGCCGCGAAAGCGCACCCGCCCGAGCGCCCAGGCCGACAGCAGCGCGAGCACCAGCGACAGCGCGACGACGACGCCGGCCACCAGCGTCGAGTTCAGCAGGTTGGTGCCGAACGGCTGGTCGCGGAACAGCGCCACGTAGTTGCCGATCACGGCGCGGCTCGGCCAGAACTGCGCGCTGAACAGGTCGCTGCCTTGCTTGAACGAGGTGGCGATCGCGTACGCGAACGGGAACAGCGAGACGAAGATCACCCCCAGCGAGGCGCCGCGGCGCAGCGCGGTGGCGAGGGGCGGTTGCCGCGAGCGCATCAGTCGAGTTCCCGCATGCGAGAGCGAGTCGCCAGCAGCCACGCGATCGTGATGACCGCGATGGTCGCGAACAGCAGCGTGGCCGCTGCCGAGCCCGGGCCGATCTTCTGGAAATCGATCAACTGCTCGCGCACGTAGACCGACATGCTGCGCGTCGCGCGGCTGTTGGAGGTCATCACGTAGATCACGTCGAACACGCGCAGCGCATCGAGCCCGCGGAATACCGTCGCCACCAGCATCGCCGGCAGGATCAGCGGCAGCGTGATGTGCGTGRAGATCGTCCATGGCGATGCGCCGTCGATCTGCGCCGCCTCGTGGCAGTCGCGCGGCACCATCTGCAGCGCGGCCAGCGTCAGCAGCGCCATGAAGGGGGTGGTCTTCCAGACGTCGACCATCACGATCGTGATGAACGAAAGTGACGGGTCGGCCGTCCACGCGAGCGGCTCGTCGATCAGCCGCGCGGCCACCAGCGCGGTATTGATGACGCCGAACTGGTCGTGCAGCATCCAGGTCCACATCTTGGCCGACACCACGGTCGGGATCGCCCACGGCACCAGCACCGCGGCGCGCAGCAGCGTGCGCAGCCGCGACGGGTGGTTCAGCAGCAGCGCGATGCCCAGGCCCAGCAGGGTCTCGAGCAGCACCGAGCTCACGGTGAACAGCAGCGTGTTGCCGACCGAGGCCCACCATTCGGGATCGAACAGCACGCCGCCCTCGCCGAAGCGCTGGCCCAGGTAGTTGTCGAGCCCGACGAAGCGGTGCGTGCCGAGTGCCGACAGCTTCGCATCCGTCAGGCTGAAGAACAGCGTGCGCGCGAGCGGCCAGCCGGCCACCGCCGCCAGCACCGCGAGCGTCGGCAGCACCAGCCACCAGGCCTGCACGCGCCGCGCGCGCTGCAGGCCGGTGCCCGTCAGTTCCATCTGTCGGATTTATCCGCGGGGGCGAGCTTGTTGAGTTGCCGGTCGAGGTCGGCCACCGCCTGCGGCGCCTGTGTCTTGCCGGAGAGCACGTCGTGCGCCGCGTTCCAGAACAGGTTGCTGACCTGGTTGTACTGCGCGGCCGTCACCGTCGACGGGCGGCTCACCGCAGCGGCGAAGGTGCTGCCGAGCTCGGCCATGAAGGGGTTGGCCTTCATCACGTCGGCATCCTTGTAGAGGGCCGGCAGCGTCGGGTTGTACGAGGCCTTGATCGCGCGGTCCTTCTGC
>NZ_JBFUCB010000321.1:0-6735 GCF_056405435.1 Rhizobacter sp. P1_G5
CTGTGGAAGCAGCGCCAGCCGCGCGACAACGGCGCCGGTTGGGATTTCGAGGACATCCGCGACCACTACCTGCGCGAGCTCACCGGGCTCGATCCGGTCGCGCTGCGCAGCACCGACATCGCGCGCTACCTGGCCGTGTCGCGCGCGGTCACTGGCGAGGTGCTGAAGCGCGTGTTCGCCGAATGGCGGGCTCCCGGCAGCGTCTGCGGCGGCGCTCTGGTGTGGTTCCTGAAGGACCTGTGGCCCGGCGCCGGCTGGGGGCTGGTCGACAGCACCGGCCGGCCGAAGGCGGTGTACTGGGCGCTGAAGCGCGCCTGGGCGGCGCGCACCGTGCTGATCACCGACGGCGGGCTCGACGGACTGCAACTGCAGGTGCACAACGAGGGCAGCGCGCCGTTCGCCGGCAGCGTCGAGTTCACGCTGTACCAGGACGGCCAGGTGCGCACCGCCGGCGGCAGCATCGGCGTGATGCTGGCGGCGAACGAGCGCCTTGCGCTGCAGGCCGACGCGCTGGTCGGGCATTTCGCCGACACCGCGTATGCGTACCGGTTCGGGCMGCCGCAGCACGATGTGGCGGTCGCGCGGCTGATTGACGAGGCAGGCCGGACGCTGGCCGAGGACTTCCACTTCCCGCATGGCCTGGACCTGCCGCCGCAGCGCGCCGGTGCGTTGACGGCGCAGGCCGCGCGCCTCGACGACGGCAGCATCGAGCTGATGCTGGAGAGCACGGCGCTCATCCAGTCGCTGTACATCGAGTGCGCCGGCTACGCGGCCGACGACCTGCATTTCCACCTGGCGCCGCAGTCGCGTCGCACGCTGCGCCTGCGCCCGCTCGACGCCGCGCCGCGCAAGTTCAAGGCGCACCTCGGCGCGCTGAACCTGCGAGAGACGGTGACCGTCCGTGCGGACTGACGACATCCCGCTGCAGCCGGACGCCACGCGGCGCCCTGAGGTAAGGCGCGAGCCGCTGATGCTCGGCAGCGCCGAGCAGCCGCTGTTCGGCTGGTACCACGTGGCCGATGCGGTGCCGCGCCGCGATGCGGTCGTCGTGATCTGCAACCCGATGGGCTACGAGTACGCGCACGGCCACCGCTCGCTGCGCCACCTGGCCGACGACCTCGCGCGCTCGGGCGTGCCGGCGCTGCGTTTCGACTACCACGGCACCGGCGATTCGCCGGGGCTGGAGACCGACGCCGGCCGCTTGCAGCGCTGGCAGGACGACATCCATGCGGCGATCGCCGCGGCGCAATCGCTCAGCGGCAGCGCGCGCGTCGGCTTGCTCGGCGTGCGGCTGGGCGCGACGCTGGCGGCGCTGGTCGCCGTGCAGCGCGAGGTCGACTGGCTGGTGCTGTGGAACGTGTGCGCCTCGGGCCGGCGCCATGTGCGCGAGCTGCAGGCGCTCGACATGGCGGCCGGCGGCGGCCAGCGGCCGGTCAGCGCTCCGCTGGAGCCGGCGGGTTTCCTCGTGACCCGCGAGACGCAGGAGGCCGTGAAGGGCGTGCAGCTCACGCGCGAGGCCTTGCGTGTCAGCGGCCGCGCGCTGCTCGTCGCGCGCGACGACCTGATCGGCGAGGAAGAAGCGCTGCGCGAGCACCTGCTGACGCTCGGCATCGCGACCGATGCGATCGCCTGCGCCGGCTATGCCGACATGATGGCTGAGCCGGTGCACACCGTCGTGCCGCGCCAGGCGCTGGACGGCATCGTGCAGTGGATGGTGGCGCAGACCGCGCTGCGCGAGGCGGCACCGCCCTTGCTGCCGACGCCGGCCGGCGCGGCGCAGGCGCGCTTCGCGCATGCGATGGCCGAYGGCCGCACGATCACGCTGACCGAGACGCTGTGTGCGCTCGGCAGCGAAGGGCAGCTGTTCGGGCTGCATGTGCAGGCCGATGGGGTGGATGCCGCGCGGCCGATGATCGTGCTGTTCAACTCCGGCACCGTGCACCACGTCGGCCCGAACCGGCTGTACGTGACGCTCGCGCGCGAGTTCGCCGCGCTCGGCTTCCCGACGGTGCGCTGCGACCTGGAGGGCCTGGGCGACAGCGTGCAGCGCGGGACCGGTCGCGAGAACCACCCGTACCCCGACAGCGCGGTGCCCGATGCGCGGCAGATCCTGCACAGCCTGCGCGAGCGCTTCGGCGTGCACAGCTTCGTGCTGATGGGGCTGTGCTCCGGCGCCTACACCGCGTTCCAGACCGGGCTGGTCGAGCCGTCGCTGGTCAGCGAGCTGGTGCTGATCAACCCGCTGACTTGGCGCTGGGTCGAGGGCGATGCGGTGGACACGCAGCACTTCTCGGCGGTGGCGCACTACAAGGGCACGATGCGCCGGCTCGACAGCTGGAAGAAGCTGCTGCGCGGGCAGGTGAACCTGGTCTACCTCGGCGGCGTGCTGCTGTCGCACCTGCGCAAGCAGGTGATGTCGCGGGTGAGCGCCGTCAACGAGCTGCTGTTCCCGTCCCGCGGGCCACTGCTGTCGCGGCAACTGCGGCAGCTGTTCGCGGCGAAGCAGAAGGTGTCGCTGTTCGTGTCGTCCAACGATCCGGGCTGGGACATGCTGCAGGACGGTGCGCGGCAGACGGCACGGCGGGCGTTGAAGACCGGCGATCTGGCGCTGCAGTTCATCGACGAGGCGGACCACACGTTCTCGCGCGAGGCGGCACGGCTGCGGCTGGTGGCGGCGATCGGGCGCAGGCTGACAACCCGTTCGGGTTGAGCCTGTCGAAACCGGCGAGTCATACGGGCGTTTGGAACCATCAGCGAGCGCGTGTCACTCAGTGGACTCGTGTGCGGGACGCGTTCCCGTACGCAGTTGCATCACGCATTGCCACGTTGACATGAACCGCATCAAACCCAAGACCGCCCCCGGAAACAGACCGAGCCATTCACTCGACCCAAAGGGGCACAAAGGCCGGGATTTGCAGCTGTCGGTTGCAATCGCTGGTGCTCGTATCGCAGCCGCTGGGCGAGGCCTGCCCGGTGACTTGGCGAAGGAGATGGCGGATTGCTTCGTCAAGATGGGGGTGGATTTCGTGATTGATCTTGCGAAGTTGTTGCCCATTCCCATTCATGACGCGGAGGCGTTGCATCAAAAACTGTTCGAAGGGGAATGCACGGCATTGGCCGATGCCTATGTGAATGCCGCGACCGATGGCCGCAAGAGTGAGAAGCAGGAGATCATGGAAACGATCAGGGCCTTGCGGTGTGATTCCCCAAGAAGGATCAGTTTCCTCTGCGCGAGGCTCAGGGGTGCATCCCGTACTCTGAAGAACARGGGTTCCAAAATTCATAAGAACGACCGTGACCGGATCCGCCCGCTGTTGAAAGAGCTTTCTGCGCAGTCGGGACGATTGGCGAAGGCGCCGAATCTCGCCCGGGTGATCGGGTTGGCTGTCCAGGCGGAAGTCATCTCCGGGTTTGACTGGAAGACATGCGAACTGACGATCAATGAGGAGAAGATGGGGACACTCCTGTGCAAAGGTGAACTTCCGGAATTCCTTCTCCGTCTTTTCGATGACCTGCTCGTCGTCAATGTGGGGCAAGCGAAAGCCTTGTGGATGGTCGTCAAGGACTGCATGAATGACTCGACGAAAAAGAAGTTCGACAAGGTGAGGGATGCGATCGCAGGGTCCATTGACCAAGCAATTGCGGGGCAAAGCATCGAACCTTACATTGATACTCGACGACAGGATGAGTGGCGCCAAAGGCGTGCCCTTCTAGCCGAAGTGCAAGAAAGCCGTTTCGAGCCGAAGCCGAACAAGTGCCTTGTCTGCTGAATTGAATTGCGAACAGGGCCTGCGTGCATCGCCCTGATGCAGGCGCTACGCGAACCCGCGCGGATTCCCACTCTGCCAGCGCCACGCATCCGCGCACATCGCATCGATGCCGCGCGTCGCCGACCAGCCGAGCAGTTCGCGCGCCAGCGCCGGATCCGCATAGCAGGCCGCCACGTCGCCCGGCCGCCGCGGCGCGATGCGGTACGGCACCGCCTTGCCGCTCGCGCGCTCGAAGGCCTTTACGACCTCCAGCACGCTGTAGCCGCGGCCGGTCCCCAGGTTCACCGTCACCGAGCGCTGCCGCTCCAGCAGGAAGCGCAGCGCCGCGACATGCCCGTCGGCCAGGTCCATCACGTGGATGTAGTCGCGCACGCCGGTGCCGTCGGGCGTGTCGTAGTCGTCGCCGAACACCTGCAGGAACTCGCGCTGGCCGACCGCCACCTGCGCGACGTACGGCATCAGGTTGTTCGGCACGCCGCGCGGGTCCTCGCCGATGCGCCCGCTCGGGTGCGCGCCCACCGGGTTGAAGTAGCGCAGGAAAGCGATCTGCCACGCCGCATCGCAGCGCGCCAGCTCGCGCAGCAGCTCCTCGCCGAGCAGCTTGGTCGTGCCGTACGGATTGGTGGCCGACAGCGCCGCATCCTCGGTGATCGGCAGCCGCTCGGGCTGGCCGTAGACGGTGGCCGACGAGCTGAACACCAGCCGCTTGCAGCCATGGTCCTGCATCGCCTGCGCCACGTTGATCAGCCCGCCGAGGTTGTTGCGGTAGTACTCCAGCGGCTTCTGCACCGATTCGCCGACCRCCTTGTGCGCCGCGAAGTGCACCACCGCGTCGATGCGGTGCTGCCGGAACACCGCATCCATCGCGGCGCGCTCGCAGACATCGGCCTCGATGAAGACCGGCGCCTGCCCGCCCAGCTCGGCCAGGCGCTGCAGCACGATGCGCGAGCTGTTCGCGAAATTGTCGACACCCACCACGTCGAAACCGGCGGCCTGCAGCGCAAGCCAGGTGTGGGACGCGATGTAGCCGGTGGCTCCGGTCAGCAGGATGGTGGGCATGGAATGCGGCGCAGAGGGCAGGGCGCTGGATGATAAGTCGCTGTCGCGCCGCGGAGAGCCCCCGGGATGGAGTGTGCTGATGTGTCACCGACTGTGCCACCTACAATCCCGCGCATGTTGAATGCCTTCTTCGCGTCGCTCGGCGCCGGTGCGCTGGAGCGCATCACCCTGCTGCTCAACCACGTGATCGCGTCCGAGACCGTCGCCACCGACCGGCTCAAGCCGCATGCCGGCCGCAGCGTGCAGCTCTCGCTCACCGGCTGGCCCTCGCTGCTGCCCCCGCCGCCGCAGATCGCGTTCCGCGTGACGCCGGCCGGCCTGCTCGAATGGTGTGGCGAGGAGCCGCCCGCCAACCCCGATCTCCGCTTGACGCTCGACGCGTCGAACCCGGCGCGCCTGGCCGCACAGTGGTTCGGCGGCGTGCGCCCGAAGGTCGGCATCGAGGGCGATTCGGCCTTCGCCGCCGACGTCAGCTGGCTGATCGACAACCTGCGCTGGGACCTGCAGGACGACCTGGCCAAGATCATCGGCCCGGCCCCGGCGCATGAACTCTCGCGCTTCGCCGCGATGGTGGCCGGTGGCCTGCGCGAGGCGGTGCACGTGCTGCAGGGCCTGGTCAAGCGCCGCGGCGATTGACGATGAGGCACCTGCTGCGGTTGCTGTTCATCGGCTTCATCGTCCTGCGCTACGGGCTCGATGAGCTCGCGCTGTCGGGCTTCCGCCAGCGCTGGGTGCGGGCCCTGGTGCGGGTGATGACGCTCGRCCGCCGCCTGCACGCGCCGCGCGGCGTGCGGCTGCGCGAAGCGCTGGAGCGGCTCGGGCCGATCTTCGTCAAGTTCGGCCAGGTGCTGTCGACCCGCCGCGACCTGCTGCCCGACGACCTCGCCGACGAGCTGGCCCGGCTGCAGGACCGCGTGCCGCCGTTTCCGGCGGCGCTCGCCCGCCAACTGGTCGAGCACGCCTACGGCCGGCCGATCGAGGACATCTTCGCGAGCTTCGAGGCCGAGCCGGTGGCCAGTGCCTCGATCGCGCAGGTGCACTTCGCCACGCTGAAGAGCGGGCGCGAGGTCRCCGTGAAGGTGCTGCGCCCCGGCATGCTCGCGGTGATCGAGGACGACCTGACACTCCTGCGCAGCATCGCGCGCTGGATCGAGCGCCTGTCGTCGGACGGCAAGCGCCTGAAGCCGCGCGAGGTGGTGGCCGAATTCGACAACTACCTGCACGACGAGCTCGACCTGGTGCGCGAGGCGGCCAATGCCGCGCAGCTGCGCCGCAACATGCAGGGCCTGAACCTGGTGCTGGTGCCCGAGATGGTGTGGGACCTGTGCACCACCAGCGTGATCGTGATGGAGCGCATGTACGGCCTGCCGATCAGCCAGGCGCAGCGGCTGCGCGACGCCGGCGTCGACATCCCGAAGCTCGCGCGCGACGGCGTGACGATCTTCTTCACGCAGGTGTTCCGCGACGGCTTCTTCCACGCCGACATGCACCCGGGCAACATCCAGGTCAGCGTCGACCCGAAGACCTTCGGGCACTACATCGCGCTCGATTTCGGCATCGTCGGCACGCTGACCGAGTTCGACAAGGAATACCTCGCGCAGAACTTCATCGCGTTCTTCCGCCGCGACTACAAGCGCGTTGCCGAACTGCACGTGGAGTCGGGCTGGGTGCCGGCGAACACCCGCGTCGATGAGCTCGAAGGGGCGATCCGCGCGGTCTGCGAGCCGCACTTCGACCGGCCGCTGAAGGACATCTCGCTGGGCCAGGTGCTGCTGCGGCTGTTCCAGACCTCGCGGCGCTTCAACGTCGAGATCCAGCCGCAGCTGRTSCTGCTGCAGAAGACGCTGCTGAACGTCGAGGGGCTGGGCCGCCAGCTCGACCCGGAACTCGACCTGTGGAACACCGC
>NZ_JBFUCB010000322.1:0-6714 GCF_056405435.1 Rhizobacter sp. P1_G5
GACCGGCACCGTGCGCGCGGTCGGCGCCGGCGTATCGCATCTGCAGCCGGGCGACGAGGTGTTCGGCATGGTCGGCGGCGTCGGCGGGCATGCGGGCACGCTGGCCGGCTTCATCGCGGTGGATGCACGGCTGCTGGCGCTGCGGCCGGCCGCGCTGTCACCGCGCGAGGCAGCCGTGCTGCCGCTGGTCACGATCACGGCGTGGGAAGGGCTCGTGGATCGCGCACGGGTGAAGCCCGGTGATCGCGTGCTGGTGCACGGCGGGGCCGGCGGTGTCGGGCACATTGCGGTGCAGTTGGCGCGTGCGCATGGGGCCGAGGTGTGGGCCACCGGCAGCGCGGCGCAGCTCGACGCGATCCACCGGCGTGATCACGCCAACTGGGGAGAAGCCGGAAGCGCCGCACTGAACTGATGCCCCGGCCCGCCATCGACCGGCGTTGCGACGACGGTCAGGCACAGCCGGCCCTCGGCCACTTCGGCCGCGCAGCGGATGCGTCCTGCGAGGCCGGTGCAGGCCGACGCCTGGCTGATCAGGCTCATCAGCGTCTGGATGAGGAACGTCGGGTCGGCGTCGATCCTCAGGGGGCCGGAGATCGTCAGGTCCAGGGTCTGCGCCCGCTCCTCGACGGCGGGTCGGCAGGCGTCCACGGCCACGCCGATGGACGCGGCCGCGTCGAAGCTCTGCCGCCCCGCCGGCAACGGGGCCTCGCCACGCGACGGGGGATCGAGAAGCCCGCTCACGAGACCCAGGATCTTGTCGACCTGTTGCTCGATGATCGCCTGGGCGCGCGGCAACAAGGTGCTCGCGGCGTCCGGCCTGCCCAGGGCCGCGGCGGCCAGCCGGATGGGTGCGAACGGACTGCGCAACTCGTTGGCCACCCAGGCCAGCAAGGTCGCCTGTCGGCGCCGCGTTTCCTCTGCCGCGGCCAGCAGCTCCTGCGCACCGAGCGCGGCCATCACCAGCTGTTCGTTCGCTTCGCGCAGGTGCGCCTGCTGCAGCTCGTGGCCGGCCATCTCCAGCTCGTGGTGGGTCATCCGCTGGTGTTGCGCCCGGACGGACGGGGCCGGCAGGCTCGACTGGCCGGTGGCCTGGTCCGCGTAGAACACGAACCCGCCGAGCGCCTGCTTCTTGGCGAAGTACATCGCCTGGTCGGCGCGGTCGATCAAGGTCTTGGCATCCGCCCCGTCCTCCGGATAGACGCTGATGCCGATGCTCGCCGTCAGGCGCAGGTCAGCACGGCCGGCGGGATCGTGTTCGCGCAGGGCCGCGTTCACCTTCTCCGCGACGATGGCGGCGTCGGCCGCCAGCGCCACCTCGGCGAGCACGATCAGGAATTCGTCACCCCCATGGCGACTGACGGTGTCGGTCTCGCGCACGACCGTCCGCAGGCAATCGGCCACCCGCTGGAGCGCCTGGTCGCCTGCGGCGTGACCCTGCTCGTCGTTGACCTGCTTGAAGCCGTCGAGGTCGAGAAAGAGCAACGCGACGCGGTTGCCATGCCGCTTCGAATTGAAGATCGCGCTCTCCAGGCGGTCCAGCAGCACCGCGCGGGTGGGCAAGCCCGTCAAGGGATCGAGCCCGCCCGTCTGCGACGCCTTGTCGCGCGCGACGTTGGCAATCTCGGCATCGGTGATGGCCCCGAGCGCGCTCACCATCAAGCGCTCGTTGGCCTCCAGCAGCTGCGCCGCCCGGCCTTCCTCCACCTGCCGTTCGGCGCGGACGACATCCTGCAGCAACTGCGTCAGGACGGTGCGCATGGTCGTCACCTGCGCATTCAGCCGGTCCAGCTCGGCTTGGGCGTCCGTCGCCGCAACGCCTGGAAGATCGGGAGCGTCGGTCATGGTGACGATGCCCGCATGCCCGGACTCAGGAACGCTTGCCGGGTCCGGCGGCCGCCAGCTTCGTCGTGGGCCGGCCCCCGAGCAGCCCTTCCTGGTCGGCCAGCATCTCGCCGATGTGGATGCCATCGCCGTCGATGCTGTACGCACGAAGCTGGTCCGAGTGGGCGCTGGCCCGGACCTTGACCACCGCCATCACCCGCCGCAGCCGGCTGTCGATCTCGATGTAGCGCTGCACGATGATCGCGTCCGTCATGAACGCGGTGCCGTAGGGGCTGAAGCGAAGATCGGTGTAGCGGTCCTCGAGTTCCGAGGTCATCAGCACGGTGACCCCCGCACTGGCCAGCGTGATGACGAGGTTCGACAGCGATTCGCGGAAGTCCTCGCGGAACGTCGGCGCCAGTGCCAGCTCGAAGCCGGACAGCGAATCGATGACCACGCGGGTTGCGCCGAGGCGTCGGATGTTCTGCATCAGCATGTACCCGACCTCGTCGATCGACAGATCGGCGCGGTTCTCCACCACGCCCACCTTCCCGCTCGCGATCAGGTCCGCGACCACGCGGCTGCGCGACCGGCTGGGACTCTGCTCGAAGGCAGCGATGACGCCGGTCTCTCCCGCTCGCACGCCCTCCGCCAGGAAAGCCGCAGCCAGGATGCTCTTGCCGGAGCCGGAAGGCCCCGCCACCAGCAGCGAGTAGCCGCACGGCAAGCCGCCGCCCAGCATCTCGTCCAGGCCCGGCACACCCATCGACAGCCGCCTGGCGAGCGGCGCGGCGTTCGGGTCGCCCGGCGGCGAGATCGCGACGCTGGCCGGTGGAAACACTTCCACACCCGCGTCGGTGATGCGGAACGTGTGCAGGCCCGCCAGCGTGGGTTGTCCACGCATCTTCATGATCTCCATCTTGCGGACCATGGAGTTGCGCTGCACGCTCTGGCGCAGCCAGATGAGTCCGTCCGACACCGTGAACACCGGGTTGGCATCGGTCTCGGTGAAGTACTCGCCGATCAGGAAGGTCGTGGCCTGCCAGCTCGTCATCACCATGCCGAGCTGCTGGACGAACTGCTGCAGGCTGTTGTGGGGGTTGCCGTCGGTCTCGCTGGCCAGCACGACCGACCGGAAGGAATCCACGAAGACGAGCGCCGGGCTGTGCCGCGTCACCTCGTCGACGATGCGCTTGAGCACGCGGTCGAGGTCGCCCACCACGGCGTCGTCGGAGAGATTGATGAAACGGATCGAGGTGTTGATCGCCTCGGTGTCGAAAAACTCGAACTGCTGCTGGTAGCGCAGCATCTTCAGCGGCGGCTCGCCCAGCACCGTGAAGTAGATCGCCGGGCGCTCGGGTGTCGCCAGCGCGAACATGATCTGGTGCGCCAGCGTCGTCTTGCCGCAGCCCGGCTGGCCTGCGATGAGGTTGAAGGAGAACTCCGGCAAACCGCCACCAAGAATCTCGTCCAGGCCGGGCACCTTCGTGGCCAACCGGTTGATCGTTACTTTGCTGGTCATGACGTGGTGTCCTGCGCGGACGGACCGCTCAAAAGGGTGGCCCATGCGGGGCGAAGCAATCGTTCGGTGAGCGACGGGCCGACCAGGGTGGTCAACAACGCGTGGAAGGTCTGCAGGATCAGGGCGCCCTGGTCGGCGGCGTCGATGGCCTCCTGCTGTGCCAGCGCGCTCTTCAGCGCCTCGAAATCCATCGCGGTGGGAACTCCTTCCTTGGTGAGGATCAGCCAGGAACCGCTCCCGCGGGCAAGGTGCACCGTGCGCTGGTGCAGCGCGGCGACGCCGCGCTTGCCGATGATGGGCGTCAAGGCCTCGTCGATGCCTTGCAAGGCCACGCTGACCGATTCGGCGACCTGCAGCGAAGAGGCGCCGTCTCGCACTGTCCTTTTCAGGAAGATCGCAATTCCATCGCTCTCTGGACTGGGCATGTGTCACACGCCGGCAAGCAGCGTCGCATTCATTGAGGGACTGCCGGACCTGGGGCGTTCGAACGGCATCACGCGCTGGAGCCAGGAAGGCTTGAACGTCGCATGGACGGCCACGCGGGTCTGTACGCTACCGCACATTGGGACCCTCATGCCTCGTCGCGACGCACGCAGATGCGCGGCAACCGAAGCTCGAAGCGGGTGGCCCCTTCGTCAGATGAGACATCCACCGTGCCGCCGTGGGCCAGGGCGATCTCGCGGACGACGTACAGACCGAGGCCGAGATTGGCCCCGGCCACCTGGGAATCGGCATCCCCTTCGTCGCTGCCGGCGCGCACCAGCGGATCGAAGAGGCTGGGCAGCAGGTCGGCAGGAATGGGTTTGCCGTGATTCTCGACGGCCAGCAGGACTTCGTCGGCGCGTGTGCCATCCAGGATGACGCGGACCGGCGAGCTGGGGAATCCGTACTTCAAGGCATTGAACACCAGGTTGGACAAGGCCTGGTGCAGGCGCCGGGCGTCCCATTCACCCTGCAGGTCGCCCAGCACGGTCAGCTGCAGGACTCTTCCGGGCGTGATCGCATCGATTTCCTGCAAGGTGTTCTGGGCGAACTTGTCCAGATGCAGAGGCGCCGGACTGACGGGCAGGCCCGACCCCAGGCGGTGGCGCGTGTACTCGACCAGGTCGTCCAGCAGGGCCTTCATCTGGCCGACGCTGCGCTTCACCACGGCGAGTTGGGGCGCGTCGTCGGGGCGGGTGCGCAGCGCCAGGGCCGCGTAGGCCGAGATCGTGCTGAGCGGCCCTCGCAGGTCGTGGCCCAGCATCCCGAGAAACAGGTCGCGCGTGCGGTTCACCTCCAGCACGAAGACGCTCAACGACTCCGCGATGGCCTGGTCCACGGCCTCGTTGAAGCGCGTCACGTCGTCGAGATCCTGGAGGGCCAGGGCTTCGCCCTGTGAAGCGCGCCACAACCTCAACACCGTCGCGCGCAGCGCCCGGTATTCGGCCACCATCTGCTCCACCTCGAAGCCCTGTCGCTCGCGCTGTCGGGCATGGCTGCGCGACGGGATGCTTCGCAGGGGGGCGGGCGTGTCGCTCTGGCCTTCCGACTTGGCTTGCCGCTCGTCGTCGTCCTGCGGACGGCGCATGTCTTCGGCGATCTCCTGCAGGATCAGCCTGCCGTGGTCGAGCAGGCCCACCTCGTCGATGCTGGCCGCGGCGGGCATCTGGCTGGCGGCGAAAGCGACCCAATCCCGCAGGATGGCATCGAGGTTGGCGTGGATGAAGCTCGACAGGCGCATTCGCCATTCTGCGCCCTGCGCGGAACCGCTGGAGCCTCAGCGCTGCGGGTACTCGAGTTCCGGGTACCAGTCGACGCCCCGGCCGCCGGGCGTCATGTCGAGCACGATCCAGATCGGCATCACTTCGGGCGCGCCGCGCGGGTCCTGGCCGGGGTCGGCGCTCTCGGGTCCCATCTCGTCGCCCCAGGTGTGGCGGATGACGCCGTCGCGGCGCGTGAAGACGTTGAAGCCGGCGTTGTCGCCGGTGCTCGCCGGGTCTTCGTCGGCGTAGTCGCGGTTGAAGTCGTTGCCGCCCGACGAGTACAGGCGCAGGTGGCGCCAGCCGCGTTCCTTCCTGAAGGCCAGGATGCGGTCGATCGGCGATCGGGCGATCACCGAGAACGCGACGCGCTGCAGGATGTCGGGCATCTCGCCATCGAACGCGCTGAGCATCGAGGTGCACATCGGGCACGGCCGCTTGCGCTGCGGGCCGTACATGAAGTTGTAGATGACCAGCGTGTCGTGCTCGCCGAACATCTGCGACAGCGTAACGGGGCCCTGCTCGCCGTCGAACCGGTAGTCGTGCGGCACGACGCCGCCCGGCGGCAGCGCGCGGCGCTGTGCGGCGACGCGCTCGTTGAGGCGGCGCAGCTCGATCTCCTGCTCGAGCAGGGCGTTGCGGGCGGCGCGGTACTCGGGGCTTTCGCCGGGGAAGCGGCGCCTGGACTGGGCCAGGTCCTTGGCGGGGCGCAGGGGCGGCTGTGCGGTCATGGGCGTCTCCAGCTGTGAGGTGGTGCCATGACGACGAACGGTGGGGAGCGGAATCGACACGAGGAGCCGAAAAAAAGGCGGGCCAGCGTCATCGCATGGCTGCTTCAGGCACCGACACGCGCTTGCAGATGATCCATCGGAGCCTGCCAGGCATCGTGGTCGTCACTGTCCTGCCACAGTTCCGCCAGTTCGGAGTTCTCGGCAAGGATGCGCGCGAGGGCGGCTTGAGCCTTGTCGATCAGCTCGACGGGTGGCTTGAGCTGAACGCTCGCCACCCAGTTGTCGACCGCCTCCGTGTGCGAAGTCTTCTCGCCGGAACGGCCTGCGAGCCTGGCCAGAACCTCGATCGCCGCGATGGCCACGCACGCCTGCGGAGCCTCCAGGTAGTCCTCGCCGGAAGACAGTACAGCGTCGATTGCTTCCTCAATGGGGCCGAGACTGTCGGCTTCTTCAAGCTCGTAGGCCCAATCCGCGGCGTCGTCGTTTCCGAAGGGATCAACAGACCATGCGCCCATGTGCGCTCCTCGATGAATTCCGTGCTGGGACCGGCTCAGCTCCGATGGAACGCATGTTCCGCAATTTCCTGTGCGCGGGCAATGGAAATTCCATGGACTTGATCGATGACCAACGGATCGCGGCCGTGCTCGCCACGGTGGAGGATGACCTTGGGTCGCTGGCCCCCGAGCTGCACCACGACATCGGCCGGCCTCGACTCGTCGTACGGATAGGCCGGAATCGCGTTGCAGACCCAGCCGAAGAAACAGTCTCCGTCGATGGGCTCATCGTAGGTTTCGAAATAGCGGTTGAAGCTCTTCTCGCTCAGCGACACCCAGAGGCCCCACAGGAACGGCTCCTCGATCCCGTGAATCGGCACCTCCAGCACGGCACGGACGAAACG